>DATEUU010000034.1:0-2212 GCA_035283025.1 archaeon
GAAGCAGAGGTCCTGGTCCTGAATCATCCAACAAGAATTGCCACAAATTACGAGCCTGTATATCATGGCCAGACTGCCGCTGAATCCGTCAAATTTGAGTTGATAGACAGAGAATATCTGAAAGCCGGGGAAACTGGCAAAGTCAGAGCAGTTTTCAAATACAGGCCAGTCTTCATCCAGATTGGAGACAGGTTTGTTTTTCGCGAAGGGAAGACCAAAGGAATAGGGACAGTGACAAAAATTTTAAAATGCGTCTGATCTAGACAAGCGCCGCAGTGCCACCGCTGTGCCATGAGATTCTTGGTCGTATGTTAACTGTGAACACTTTTTCAAGGTTGTCGTCAACCACGATGCAATTTCCAGGATGTCTGGGTAGAAAATTGATATATTTTTGAAAATCCTCTGTCATGTATGTCTGCGAAATCTCATGCAATGCATGCAAATCCGTTTTGGAAGTTAGTCTGTGGGAAAAAATCAAATCGCACTGGCTGAGGATGTCCTGATGGATCTTGTTCGGCATCTGGGTTATGACCAACAGGCCCACTCCGGGCTCCCTGCCCTGCTTTGCAATCACCAGCAAAGGTTCCAAAGAAACAGAGGGATCGGTCCCGGCAAAATTATGCGCTTCGTCTATCATCATCCATACCATCGGATATTTTTTTCCTTCTCTTGCTTCCTCAACCCTTTGTACTTCTTCCTCCTTTCTGGCCATCAACCGGTACTGATAGATCTTCCTCGCTAATATTGCAACCAGAAGATTCCTCACACTCCAAGATTCTGTCGCCCTCAGGTGAGAAATGTCTATTACAGAAATCTGGCCCGGCTGGACTATGTGTTCGATATTCACACCCTGTTCGCCGAATACTCCCCATTGGTCAGCAACGGTAAGCATGTTTTTCAGCGCATCCTTCACTTCGGTGCTGGTCTCCTTATCATCCTTTATTTTGGTGATCAGGTCTTCGATTGTAAATTTCGGCTTGGTCCGAGAAAGTTCGTTTACATTTTTTTCCAGAGATATCCCAGCTGGCTCTGTCGCAGACAAGTTGAAGGAGAGCCTCCATTCATCTGCTGAGAATTCGTACGGCAGAATAGAAATGCCCGCATCAAAAGGGATTCCAGCTTTTTCAAATTCTTCCTTTTGCTTGAACGGGATGAACACTTTTACATTTGGAAGTCCTTTTGGCTCCAAGTCCCACTCTCTCAGCAGTTCTGACTGCTGATCGTTCGGCTTTTTCATGCTCCAAAAAATACCCATGGTATCAATCATCACGACAGAAAGATTTTTCCTGAACTCTTCAGGCAGCATGGCAATCTCCTCTGCAATAACCGATGCAGTATAAGATTTTCCATATCCTCTTTTCCCGCAAACAAGAACGATGTGCGGCCTGAGAAAATCCATAAAAACTTTGGTTGTCAGGTGAGCATCTTCCCCAGTTCCAACAATGTGCCTCCCTATGTAGCCTGCCGCCTGGGTGCCAAACTTTGCCAAATCTTCTTTAAGTCTTCCGACTACAGTTTCATACATAATATTAAATTTTGCGATTCCAATCAAATATAGCTGGGGTCGTGGTCCAGCTTGGTCTAAGACTCAGCCTTGGGGATTGAAAACCAAACTGGCTGCAACCCGAGTTCAAATCTCGGCGGCCCCATAACCTTAAATAACAATCAGTATTTAATTTCTTTGATAAGGGGATGTAGTATAGCTTGGTCTAGTATCCGGCCCTTGGGAGGCTGAGACCCGAGTTCAAATCTCGGCATCCCCATTCGATTTTGAAGAGGGTTAAATGGAAAGAGGCAAAAAACCAGTCAAATACCTGAAAATTGCTAAAGAGAGAATCGAGATCCTGCTTGATCTGGCCGAAAAGGAATTCTCAAAACACCCGGAGAGAAGCAGAAGATGCATAGAATTGGCAAGGAAGATTGGGCTAAGATACAACATAAGGCTGGCAAAAGAGCAGAAAAGGGGATTCTGCAAGAATTGCAATTCGTTGCTGGTGCCGGGCAAGACCTCCCAGGTCAGGATAAACAGCAATCGAAAGATTTTGACCGTAAAATGCCTGGTCTGCAACAAAATCAGCAGGTATCCCTACAAAAGAAAAAGAATATAATAGTATCTGAATAAATGATTTAGTATGGTAACGGTAAGAGAAGTCAAATCAGACAAATTCATTGAAAAATTGAAGGAAGAGCTGAAAAAGGTTACAGAGATTTC
>DATEUU010000035.1:0-2300 GCA_035283025.1 archaeon
CTTGGCGTCAAGAAAAATTTTGACGCAAACCTGACTTATTCGATTAAAGAATCGGCGAATGAAACTGTTGTTTATTCTGCAAATGAAGTCAGATCAATCCAATCCTCTTATGAGTCGTTCGTCAAAGAAATCCCGATATCCGCGAATGTCTCCCTAGGATCTTACATGTTCACAATTGAAGCTCAATACGACGGAAAGAAGAAAGCCTCTACTGATGTGTTTGAAATCGTCCAGCCGTTTTGGACGCCAGAAAGAATGAGAAACGCTATAATCATTACTGCGCTAGTTGTTTTGGTAGCTCTTGCCTGGTTCGGAAGGAAGCAATATATTATATGGAAGGCTTCGAAGGCCAGATACATATTCCCGGTGAACATGAACAAGCTTCCAAAGGGAAGTCTGTGGCTGGGAAAAATTGCAGAGACTGATGTGAAATCGACCTTTGACATTGACGACCTGAGGACTCACATGATAGTCGCAGGCGCCACAGGATCTGGGAAATCTGTCACCGGCAGCATAATTGCTGAGGAGCTGCTGGAGAAGAAAGTGCCTATCGTGGTGTTTGATCCGACTGCGCAATGGACAGGATTCGTCAGGCCCTGCACCGATCCCAATATATTGAAATTCTACAAATCATTTGGGCTGAAGGAGGAGGACAAAAAGCCGTACAAGGGAATGATATACGAAGTCACCAGTCCAAAAATAGAAATAGATTTCAAGAAATACATGAATCCCGGAGAGATAACTGTCTTCACTCTTAACAAGCTCCAGCCCGGAGAATATGATGAGGCTGTCACATGCATAATAGATGCAATCTTCAGGCAGAACTGGGAGGAGTCGACGAAGCTCCAGCTTGTGATAGTATTTGATGAAGTCCACAGGTTGCTGGAGAAATACGGAGGAAAGGGTGGCTATATTGCTTTGGAAAGAGCCTGCAGGGAGTTCAGAAAGTGGGGAATCGGCTTAATAATGATATCCCAAGTTCTGAGCGACTTCAAAGAAGCGATAAAAGGTAACGTCCTGACCGAAGTCCAGATGCACACCAAGAGCTTGGGAGATCTGATAAGGATAGAGAAGAAATACGGGCTTGATTACACCAAAAGAGTTGCAAGAGAAGAGATTGGTGTCGGGATGATACAGAATCCCAAGTATAACAACGGTGCTCCTTGGTTCGTTTCATTCAGGCCAACTCTGCACATGCCGCACAAGCTGCTCGACAAGGAAATGGCTACTTATAAAGAATTCAGCAAGGCCATCTCTGAAATAGAGGACAAGATAAGCATCCTGGAGAAGTCAGGCATAAACGTATTTGATATGAAAACAGAATTAAAATTAGCGAAAGACAAGCTGAAAGAGGGTAGATTCAGCATGGCCGACATATACATCAAGTCGCTCACAAAAAAACTGGCTGACAAGTCGGCTAGAAAATAGAGGGAATGGAAATCATGAAAGAGGAAATGTTCGAAAACGTAGTTGATGAGGAAAAAGATAAAAAAGAGCAAGAGAAAAAAAGGAAGGAAATGAAAGAGAAGTATGGCGTGATGGAAGAAATTCCCATGAGAGAAATTAGGGCAGAAGAGGAAGTTGTTTCCAAGCCTTCCGGGTTTAGGGAAGAAAAAGAAGTTAACATGTCGGAACTCCTTCTTAGGATAGAAAAGACTGACGGGAAAATGGAAATTTTAGAGAATTTTAAAAAGGATATTGACGAGAGGATTGGATATCTCTCTGAGAACATAGGCGAACTAAGGAACATGATACTTGAAAAGGAGAAAAATCTGAGCGAGGTAGAGAAGAGCGTAGGAATTGTTTTGGAGAGCATCTCTGATTTGGATGCTGACAAGATTAAGAAGCAGCTTTTGAAGAGAGATGCGGAAATAGAGGAAGTCAGGGCTAACAATGAAAAATTGGAGAATATGATTTTAGCTGTCCAAGGGGAAAATAGGAAATTCTTGGAGTCGATGGAGAAGGTAAAGAGCGTGGAAAACCTCCTCACCACTTCTGAAAAAATCGATGTGAAGCTGGCTAATCTGGAAGAGACCAAGATGTATGCCGAAAGGATTGCCACAAAAGTTGAAGCAATATTTTCTGAGCTAAGCGAAAAACTGGAAAGCCTGGAGCATCAGAAGGAGCAGATAGAAAAGATGGATGCTCTGACTGTCGACATTGTCAAGATGCTGGACGAGATGAGCATCAAATTTGCAAAATTCGTGACCAAGATAGAGCTCGAGGCTATGAAAGACGAAATCAACAAAAACCTATCTAAATTCGGGCAGGGGCAAGTCGAATTTATAGGCAAGAACGAC
>DATEUU010000036.1:0-2465 GCA_035283025.1 archaeon
TCGCTTTATATAATTGTTATTTTTAAAATTGATTATGGAAATAATTTACCGTGGGGCAGAAAGCATCATCTACCTTGACGAGTACGACAATCAGAAAGCCATAGTCAAGGAAAGGATAAAGAAAAATTACAGAATAGATAAGATAGACGCTGAGCTGAGAAAGGCTAGGACAAAGAAGGAAGTCAAGCTCCTGACAGATGCAAGGAAGTGCGGGGTAGCCACTCCAAAGATTCTCCATGTTGACGAGAAGAACTACAAGATAATCATGGAATATGTTGATGGAAAGAGGGTGAAAGAACTGCTTAATTCTTCTGACCCCGAAACTGTATCAAAGACTTGCACTATGATTGGAGAATCTATCGGCAAGCTTCATTCCGCAGGAATAATCCACGGCGATCTGACAACCTCCAACATGATTCTCAAGAGCAGTCAAATCTATTTCATCGACTTTGGTTTGGGGGAGTTCTCCAAAAAGATTGAAGGCCAGGGAGTGGACATGAATCTTCTATTTGAGGCTGTAAAATCAACCCATATAAAGATTTTAAATATATGCTGGGAAAATATAGTTAAAGGCTATAAGAAAGAATATAAGAATGCTGAACAAGTATTAGAGAAGGTGGAAGAAATTGAAAAACGTGCTAGGTATGCTGAAAGGCAAAAACAAGTTTGAGTCTCTGGAGAATCTCTCAATACTCTTTATCTGCTTAGGCGCATTGATACTCTCTTTGGGAATAGGGATGACAATTTTCAACACATCAGGGCTGTCGGCAATAATGGCTATGATGGGTGCTTTTGTAGCTTTCATTTCAATAGTGGTACTGATTTTCATTTGGCTTGCTAAGGACTTGTTCGGCGATTAGATGGCTAGAATATACTCAGGAAAAAAAGGCAAGCACGGAAGCAAGAAGCCGCCAATCAAACTTGCTCCAAGATGGGTCAAGCTTAAGAAAAAAGAAGTCGAAGACCTGGTTCTCAAGCTATCGAAAGAGAGGCTCAGATCAGCACTCATAGGTTCTGTCCTCAGGGACCAGTATGGTATACCCGATGTCAAAGCAATAACTGGGAAGACCGTGACGAAAATAATGAGGGAGAACAAAAACTATCCGGAAATACCGGAGGATATGATGAGCCTGCTCAAAAAAGCAGTTACAATCATGAAGCATCTAGAAAAGAACAAGGGCGATAGACTCTCGCAAAGAGGATTGGAAAATTTGGAATCAAAGATCAGAAGATTGGGCAAATACTATTCTAGAAAAGGAATCCTGCCAAAAACATGGAAATACCAATTTGAGGAAGCAAAGTTGATTGTCCAAAAGTGATAGTTTGTTTCTGGAAGAACTGGAAAAAATTTCTAAGATTTTCAAGTCTATAGTAAAAGAAAAAAATGTAAAAATAATCCATCACCTAGACGCCGACGGGATTTCAAGTGCAGCAATAATTGCAAAGATGATGCTGAGAGAAAACATAGGATTCGAAATGAGGATGGTAAAGCAGCTTACTTCTGAGATAATCAAAGAACTGGTCATATCAGAAAAAGATTTTTTGATTTTTCTAGACCTCGGGAGCGGCCAGCTGAAACTGCTGAAAGAAATTTTGGAAGCGACCCAAGTCCTGATTCTAGACCACCATGAGTTTGCTGAGATGGAACATCCGAATCTTTTTCATTTGAATCCCTTGCTTTTTGCAGAAGAGGAGATATCATCATCGATGATTTGCTATCTTTTTGCAAAGAGTGTAGATTTGAAGAACACGGACATTGTGGATTTGGCCATAGTGGGCGCAGTTGGCGACCAGATGGACGAGAAATGGGAGTTTAAAGGAATGGCAAAAAAAATCATAGAAGAGGCAGAAAACATAGGCAAAGTGAACACATCAAAGGGAATCAGGCTCTATGGGAGGTCAAGGCCGATACACAAAGCCTTGGAGCTGTCTTTCGACCCTTTCATACCGAACATAAGCGGATCCGAATCCAATGCAATCCAATTCCTGTCTGAGCTTGGCATAGAATTGAAGGAAAATAATGAATGGAAAAGGCTTGCCGATTTGAGCATAGAAGAGCAGCAGAAGATTGCTTCAGCTATAATAATAGAGAGGTTGAAAGCAAAGCATTCCGATGCAGATGACATTTTCGGTGACATATACACCATATCAGGAAGGCCGGAGGAATTGCAAGATGCAAGGGAATTCGCCACAATCCTGAATGCCTGCGGCCGGCTGAACAAGCCAGATATAGGGGTCAAATTATGCCTGAATGATATAGCTGCCCTAAACGCTTCCGAAGATGTCTTGAGCGAATACAAGAGAATGATAAGCGAGGGCATTTCATGGATAAAAGACAACAAAGAATCCATTAGAAAGACAAAATTTGCCACCTACATCTTCTGCGGAGATAAAATCCCAAGCACTTTGGTCGGGACCATAACATCTATATTTTTAAACTCCAATTTGATAGATACGGGCAAACC
>DATEUU010000037.1:0-10523 GCA_035283025.1 archaeon
TACTGAAGCAGAAATGGAAGTCGGACCTCACAGAGAAGGATACGATAAAAATTGCCGTAGACATAATAGAGAAGACAGAAAAAGAGAAGAAGGGGAGCATCGACATAGTCGTAATCCGAAAAGACGGCAAATTCAGAAGAATGACAGATGAAGATATTAAAAAAATATAAAGTGGTTGGTTGGTAGTAAGTATAGAGAAAGCCGTTATTGCCAGATTACATCACTCCGGAATAAAATTCGAAATCCTTATCGACCCTTACAAAGCCTTAGATTTCAAAAAAGGGGTGAAAATCGACATCAACGACGTGCTTGCTTATCCTGCAATTTATCATGATGTAAGGAATACCGAGACAGTCCCTGAAAGTGATCTGCAGAAGGCATTCGGCACCACCGATGTCTTAAAAATTGCCGAAAAAATAATCAAGGAAGGAGAGTTGCAGCTGACCACCGAGCAGAGGAGGGAGATGGTAGAGAATAAAAGAGCCCAGATAGCCGACATAATCTCAAAGCGTGGGGTAAACCCCCAGACAAACTCGCCAAATCCTCCACAGAGGGTCCTGGGAGCCATGGAGAAGGCCGGGGTGAATGTTGACCCTTTTTTGGACGCGGAGATGCAGATAGAAAAAGTTTTAAAAGCTATAAAACCTATAATACCAATAAGCTTGCAAAAGGTAACAATACAGTTGAAGATACCAGCCCAGTTTGCTGGCAAGTCCTATACGGTCTTGAAAAATTATGGAAAAGTTGTAAGCGAGCAGTGGCTCAATGATGGAAGCTTGCAAATAAGCCTGCAGATTTTAGCAGGCATCCAGGAGGAACTCTACCAAAAGATTTCCTCGCTGGCGCACGGACAGTTTGAGTCCAAGATAATAAAGAAGGAAGAGTATGGAAGTTAGAGAAATTGTATTGCCCGGAGAACTGATAGACGAGAGAAAGGGCAGAAAAATAGGTAAAGGAACCTATCTAGAGGAAGATAAGATACTCGCCAAAGTCTTGGGTATCGTGAGAGTTGGTGAAGATGAGGTTTCTGTCATTCCTTTGTCCGGAGTCTACCTCCCAACGATAAGTGACAAGGTCGTTGGAGTGATCGAGGATTTGGCAATATCCGGATGGATGGTGGACATAAACTCTCCTTATATCGCATTTTTGCCACTGTCCGAGGCAGTGAGCGAATTCGTCGATACGATGAAGACTGATATAAGCAGGTTTTATGACATAGGAGATGTGATCTACTGCAAAATCTCTAAGGTGACAAAAGACAAGACAGTCCAGGTCAGCATGCGGGTGATAGGCTCTAGGAAACTTTTTGGAGGCATAGTCATCAATGTCACCCCAAGCAAAATACCCAGAATAATCGGAAAGGGGGGCAGCATGATAAGCCTCTTGAAAAGCAAGACTGGCTGTGAGATAGTGGCTGGGCAAAACGGAGTTATTTGGATTAGGGGGACGAACAAGGCCAAAGCGATTGAAGCTATTTTGACAATTGAAAGAGAATCCCATACTATAGGATTGACAGAAAAGATTGAAAAGATGTTGGGTGAATAAAATGGGCGAAAAGATTAAACTTGTTGTTGATGGAAAAAGAATTGACGGTAGAGATTTTGGAGACCTGAGACCAATCGAGATGAGATTGGATGTCGTAAGCAGGGCAAACGGCTCTGCATATGTGAGATTCGGAAGCACCATTACCATGGCTTCTGCTTTTGGCCCTAGGGAAATTTTCCCAAGGCATCTTCAAAAGTCTGAAATCGGAAATCTCAAATGCAGATATAGCATGGCACCTTTTTCTGTCGAAGAAAGGAAATCCCCTGGCCCGGACAGAAGGAGCACTGAAATCTCAAAGGTGACAAGACTTGCTCTGGAACCCACAATATTTCTTGAAGAATTTCCAAAGGCAGGGATAGATGTTTTTATAGAGATTTTGCAGGCTGACGGCTCCACGCGTGTGACAGGGATTAACGCGGCATCCTTGGCACTTGCAGACGCTGGAATTCCCATGAGGGATTTGGTTGTAGCCTGTTCAGTTGGAAAAATTGAAGGACACATAACCGTTGATCTCTGTGGTGATGAAGATAAAAATTCAGATGCTGATGTCGCTGTTGCGATGATGCCTACCAAAGGGAAAGTGACCCTGCTTCAGATGGATGGATTGCTCACAAAGGAAGAATTGAAGGTTGCGCTAAAGCTTGCAAAGGAATCTTGCAAGAAAATATACGAATCGCAGAAGCAAGTCCTGAAGGAGAAGTACAGAAAGGTGGAATGAATGGAAGAGAAATATGCGTTAGAACTGATAGAAAATGGGAAAAGAATCGACGAGAGAGGGTTCAAAGATTTTCGGAAAATAGAAATAAACAGGAATGTCATACCGAAGGCGGAAGGTTCGGCAGAAGTCAAGTTCGGAGACACTCATATTATTGCTGGAATAAAGATAGAGCTTGGCGAGCCATTCGACGACACACCGAATGAAGGTGTCCTATCGGTTAGCACAGAATTCACACCAATGGCAGCTCCTGAATTCGAGTCTGGCCCTCCCGGAGAAGATGCAATCGAACTGTCAAGGGTAGTCGACAGGGGGATAAGGGAATCGAAATGCATAGAACTGGAAAAGCTCTGCATCACTCCTGGCGAAAAAGCCTGGTGTGTCTTTATTGACATTTATGTAATCAGCCATCAAGGGAATCTTCTGGACTGCGCAGCTTTGGCAGCCTTATCTGCCCTATTGAGTGCCAGGATACCAAAGCTTGACGGAGAAAAAGTTATCAGGACAGAATATCAGGGCAAACTCCCGGTGGTCTTCAAGCCAATAACGATAACTATTGGAAAAGTTGCGAACAGATTCATCTTGGATCCTACTTTTGTCGAAGGCAACGTCCTCGAATCAAAGCTGACTGTCTGCATAAGGGACGACGACAATATTTGCGCATTGCAGAAGCAGGGCAGAATGGGGCTTGCTATAGAGGAAATCGAAGAGATGGTCGATATTGCCATCGAGAAGAGCAAGGAAATAAGAGGACTGTTGAAATGAGCAAGAAGAGCCTGACAAAAAAGATTAAACTTGCAAGAATAAGGAAAATCAAGTCTGCGCCAAGATGGATTGACATCAAGAAATTTGGGATGAAAAGGGCAGGAACAAGAAGAATAAGCATCAACAAAATAAAGAGATGGAGAAGAATTAGACTGAAAATATGATTTTACGCATTCCAGCAAGTGTCTGTTGACAGACAGGCACCTTCTACACCGACTGACGCCAAACATACTCCTTTTATGGATATTCTTGTGCTGTTTGTCAAGTTGAGATAAGCAGAGGACACACCCCCTGAGGCCAAGCTTGATGTTGCCCCATAAATTGTCTCGTTTCCAGGTATCGCAATTATGTTTATGCTGCCTATAGGCTGCGAGGATGGGTTAGAATAGATAATTGTCGTATTGGTATTGGATGTTCCTGTATATCCGCCAAGGGACTTGACATTATCGATTTTCAAGTAGGTACCAGCACATTTCGTCTGGTTTGTTGCCATGGTTTCTACATTACTTGTGGTAGTCCTAGCAAAACTAGTCAACCATACTGAAATTATACCTGCTATAGCGATTACAGAAGCTATAAGCAAAACAGTTGCTATCAACGGGCTAACTCCTTTCATATTATCATATGCAACAACTATCTGAAGACGCGCAACTACCTTCTATCGGTATCGAAGATAAGCACAATCCCTTTGCGATTACAGAGGTGTTAGTGCCTCTATACCAGATTGTAGACGCCAAACCTGCGGGTGACAGAGATTGTGAAGAAGGTGTTATCACTCTGCCATCAGAGGTAACAAAAGATATACTGCCGATAGGCTGGGCTGATGGGTTAGAATAATAAATCAGAGAAGATGACACACTGTCGACTTTAATATAAGCACCAGCACATTTCGTCTGATTCGCAGCCATTGTGTCTATGCTGCTTGTGGTAGTCCTAGCAAAACTAGTCAACCATACTGAAATTATACCTGCTACAGCGATTACAGAAGCTATAAGCAAAACAGTTGCTATCAACGGGCTAACTCCTTTCATACCCATAAATTAATATTTTAATTTTTACTTATATAAGTATTCCAGGCGTGTATATGGAAGAAAAAATAATAACAATCAACATCAGGAAAAAAGTGTTGGAATCTCCTAAGTGGAGAAGGTCCAGCCATGCAGCAAAAATCCTCACGGATATCCTGAAGAAAAGGCTGAAGACTGAAGTGAAATTGAGCAAAGAGATAAATGAGAAGATTTGGTCTAGAGGTATGAAGAATCCTGTGACAAAGCTAAGGATTAAAATTATGAAAGTAGATGAAAAGACTTCGAAAGCAGAATTAGCTTAACCTATTCCCAAATACTCATGTGGCATTTTCCGCAATAAAATCTCGTTTTTTCCTTCTCTTTGTGCTGGGCCATTATGACTTCATCGCCGCATCTTGGGCAGCTTTTTCTAGTTTTTTCTATTTTCCCATCTTTCAATTTCAGGAAATTACTTTGCTTCACCGGCTTGTGCTTCAACTTTCTTCTCCTCCTTCACCCTTTCCTTTATTTTCGGTTTCTCTTTGTAGATTTTTGCTTTAGCGAAAGACTCTCCAATTCCTTTTTTAGTAAAAATAAAATCTATGAGGACTTGATCTTCAGGGACAGAATACTTTGAAGACAATTGTTTTGCCAGTTCCTGCTTAGGCGGCGTAGAAGCTCCTGCGTGCCTGATTTCGATAATTAGCTCCTTCCTTCCAATCAATTGATTCTCTTTTTCTTCTTTTACTTCTAGTTCCATATGCTCAAATTATAGGGGTCTAAGCTAAAAAGGGTTTTGGTCGGACTAGATTGTCCTAAGATATTCGTATATCCTCGAGAATACGTCCGGAGGCGAGTAATATTCTCCAGTAATCTCAGAAGCCAGCTTCATGGTTTGTATACTGGATGGTGCAGAACTCCTAAACGAAACAGTCGGCATTCCCAGAACTAGGCTTTTTTGTACATTCTTGTCAAATGGTATTTTTGAGATGACAGGCAAGCCAGTCAAAGCCTCGACGTCCTTAGAGCTGAGCTCAAACCTGTTTTTCCCGACCATGTTGAGAACTATCCCGATAGGCGTGATGTCCATCTGCTTGATAATCCTGTAGCCACGAATGACATCCGCCACCGCATTCATGTAAGGGGTCGTGACAAATATAACTTCGCTGCAGGAATTCAAGACACTCATAGCCTCTCTTCCGAACCCAGGTGCAGAATCAAGCAAAACAATGTCAGTATTCTCAATATTCTGGATAGCCGATTTCAATTCATTTATCTCAAGCCCGGTTAGCTGCTCGACGTCCAAAGATGCAGGTATAATTCTTACCCCGCTTGAGTGCGAGTAAACAGCCTCTGACAAAGCCGCCTCTTTCTTCAGAACATTGTTCAATGTCTTGTCATAATAGAACAAGCCGAAGCAAAATCCCAAATGGGACGTGGTCACATTGCAATCCACAAGTGTCGTCTTTCTTCCCAATCTTGATAGGGCTACCCCTAAATTTGCAACAAGTGTAGTTTTGCCTACACCACCCTTACCAGAAATTATACCAATTACCCTAGGCAAGAAATTACCTTATTTATTATTTGGTCAGGCTTTCATAAATTGCTAATGTTCTCTTGGCGGCTATGTCCCATGTAAACTCTTTCAAAACTCTCTTCCTTCCGTTCTTCCCCCATCTTTTAGATTCATCGAAATTCTTCAAGACCTCTTTTACACCCCATGCTATGTCATCTGGGTTTTCACCGTTCACATGCACGCCGCATCTGTCTTCGCCTGTGGGTATTATCTGCTCCCTAAGGCCGTTTACTCCTGCCGCGCCAACCACAGTTGGCTTTTCCATCGACATCGATTCTAGGCTTACAATTCCAAAAGGTTCGTTCAATGAAGGGAAGACGCATAGGTCAGCCAAAGAGTAATGGAGAATACGCTCATCCTCCTCAACCCATTCAGACCTGATGTTCACCTTATCCGCAATTCTGTGCTTTTGGATGTGTGCGATCAGGTCTCCGTATTGCTCACCCTTTCCAAGTATTATCAATCTTGTGTTCGGATATTCCTTCAGTATCGAAGGCATGGCATGAGCAAGGTTGTAAACACCTTTTATATAAGTCAGCCTGCCGACAAAAAGAATGACTTTTTCATCAGGCTTTATACCATATTTCTCTCTCAATTCATCGACCTTTCTCTTGTCCACCTTGGATGGATTGTATTTTTCCGGATCACAACCATTCCAGCAGACGCTTATCTTGTCTTTGTTATACCCTAGAGAGGCAAGATATTCTTTCATCGAATTAGAAACAGTAACAACTCGGTCCGCCTTTTCAGCCATGGTTTTTTCAAAATGCTTTACTACTTCAGATCCTCCGCCCATGCTCCTCTGTTCTTCCACTGAATGAAGATGTATGGCAATTGGAAGTTTCTTCAGATCTTTCTTAATCAGCATGCCGGATATCGAGGAGAGCCAGTCGTGAACCGCAACAACGTCAAACTTCCTTCCCCGCTTTTTGTTGAGGTCGTTTACGAATTTTGTAGCAGAGAGCAGGTTATAAGTGAAAATATCAGAAAATAATTTGATATTTGTCCCCCACCTTCTCACATCTTCAGCAACAAAGAACGGGAATATGTCGCTTGCATCCATTATGAGTGGCCTGTGGATTTCGATCCCATTCCATTCCTCATGGGTTGGCAGCGTCCCGTCATTCAACGTGAAAACTGTCACTTCATGGCCCAATTGCTCATATTTTTTGCAAATCTCAATGGCATAAGTGCCTAATCCTCCGACCAGTCTCGGATGAAATTCCCACACGAAGAATGCGATATTCATATAACTAATTTTTAATTAGCCGAGCCTTAAGCTTTTGGCCACGTTCTCTGGGAGAGTCTCGACAACTGGCTCTTGATGCATGTATTCCATGAATCCGATGTCAGAAACATAGTACTGCGCTAAGACTGGCCTGGAGATCAATTTCAAGTTAAGCAGGAAGTAGTCGCTGATATCTTTGTCAGCAGGTCCGGAGTATATTGTCAGGTTCAAAGTCCTTACCTTGTTGTCCCACAGCCTTTTGAAGATTTTAGACAGGCCGTTCGCTAAATCCCTTATCTGACTAGTTTTCATCTGGGAAAAATTGGAAATGCCTTTACATACTCCAGAGACCTGGTTATTTCTTATCGGTGCGAAATCTGCAAGCCAGGAGAAATTCCCTGTCTCACCGATGAACCTCTCCTTTTTCTTCTTCTCAGTCTTCACCAAATCTGACCAGAAGTTTGATTTTGCCCTTTTGAAATATTCTGAACTTTTCTTAATCAGTAAGTCGGTCATCCGAGTTGGCTTGTCGTCCAGGATGATTTGAAAATGGGGATGAATTATGGAAGCTGCGGCAGGCGGCATGTAATTGAAATTTATGGAATGGTACTTGAATCTGGGCTTCTTCTTGTTGGCGACCTTAAAAAAATCTATGATGTTTTCCAGGGATTCGTACAATAATTTTGGAGAAATCTCATCCAATTTGAGATAATGATGTTTTGGTGAAAGTACTGCCACACCATGAAAAGTCCCAAATGGATAAAGGTTTGGAACGATTACAGAATTCCCAAGAATAAACCTTTCTTTCATCCCAACAAATTTCGGTGTGACCTTGAATATATTGACCGAGCAAAAAGGACATTTGGGTTTTGACTTTTCTATGACCTGCTTGACCGAATCTGGCTCTGCCAGGCCTGGATGCACCCTTTTGGACCTGTTTATGTTTATCCTGCAGAACATCCCAGTCAGAGGGTCTTTCCTCAACTCAATCTCTTGTTTGTCTATGGCAAAATTCAATAAAGGGTTCCTTATTTCTGTCTTAAGGCTTCTCTTCTCAAACTTTATCATACTAATAATTAATTTTTGGGAATTAAATTAATAATTAATGAGCATTGATGTTACTGCCATCGGAGACGTGAATGTCGACTTGCTCACGAGTCCAATCCCCAGATTTCCAAAGAAAGACATGCAGGTCCTTTTGCCCAATGTCAATTTGACTGTGGGAGGAGGGGCGGCCAATTTCGCCATTGCAAGCTCTGCTCTTGGTCTGAAGACGAGGTTGGTTGGATTAGTTGGACATGGCATCTTCGGGGATTACATCATCAAAAGAATTGAAGATTTCGGGGTTCAGAGCAGGATAAAGAAAACTGAGAAAGAAAAGACAGGAGTGACTTTTGGAGTTCAATTGGAAGACGGTTCAAGGAATCTTTTCACATTTATAGGAACCAATGCTTTATTTTCAACCAAGGACTTTGGACTGGAAGATCTAGAAGGGAAGATATTGTATATCGGAGGATACAATTTTCTGGATGGTTTGAGGAAAGATTTTCATAGAATCGTCAAATATGCTAAGGGAAAGGGGATGCTAGTAAGCTTGGATCCCGACGTCAAGTCTGGTGTTAGGTTTGATGTTAAAGAATTGAGAAAAATCTTGGATTTTGTCGATTTGTTTTTACTTAACAGGAAAGAGGGTGAAATGCTGACTGGAAAGAAAGGGAAGGAAGAAATAGTGAAAAATCTCCTAAATTTTGGATGCAAAAATGTCATATTGAAATGCGGTGAAGAGGGCTGTGCAGTTGGGAGCAGAAGCAAAATTTTCACTGTAAAAGGGATTGAAGTAAGAGCTGTTAATTCTACTGGCGTTGGAGACGTATTCAATTCTGCATTTATTTTCAATTACTGCAAGACCAAAGGCTTGAGGAAGTCGGCAATATTTGCAAATGCAGCCGGCGCTTTGGCTGTGACAAAAAATGGTGAAAGAAGATTTCCGACAGAAAAAGAAGTCATCGATTTTTTAAAGAAGCATGGAAAGTAGATATGGAAAAGAAAATAAGAAGAATTTACAAAAAGAGTATAGAAGTTTTAAAGAAATGCTCACTTGAAAATGGAGCAATTATTTCTGCAGATGTTTCAAATCCTTATTACCCTAAAAATGTCCAAGAGTATGACTATGTTTGGCCAAGAGATGCTGCTTATACATGCGTCGTCTGCGATTTGATTGGCCTCAAAAAAATACCAAGAAGATTTTTTGAGTGGTGCTGGGAAAGGTCCGAGTTATTCAAAGAAAAAGGATTTTTCTTGGGCAATAAATTTAATCCTCAGGGTGGAGTAACCGGTGAACTAGTAGGGTATAAATATGTGAAAAGGCTCCCACCAGAGTTAAAAAAGGTTTTTACATTCTTGAACATTAGAGGCTCTGAATTCCAGCCAGACGAGACAGGGTCCTTGCTATGGGCTATGTGGCATAATTCAAAATCTAATAGCACAGATGAATTCAAAGACATGATAATTAAAGTTGCTGATGGGATTTGCAGTGTTTGGAAGAATACGCACTTCAATTTACCTTCTTTTGATATTTGGGAAGAAAGGGTTGCTTTACCGGAAAACAGTGAGAAACATACTTACTCGGTGGCAATGTGCTTGAGAGGTCTAGAATGTGCATCGCAAATCATTAAACCCAAGGATAGATGGAAGGTCTGTATGAGGCAGATGAGAACAGAGGTTGAAGAAGCTTACAAGAAAAATTTAAGATATTTTGTTAGAACTTTTGGAGATAGAAAGGTGGACAAGATTATCGATTCTTCGATGTTTGCACTAGTCTGGCCTTGCGAAATTTTTGATGCAAATGATGAGAGAATCGTGAACACTGTTAAAGAGATCATTAAGAGAAATGATGTAAATGGCGGCATAATGAGATACAGAAATGACAAATATGATGGCAGGATCAATTGGGGAAAACTTATTTCAGGTGGTGGAGGCTCTTGGCCAGTGCTTAATTTTTGGTCATCTATTTATTTTTCAAAGTTAGGTAACTCGGAAAAATCTTTAAAATACTTTAATTGGGTTGTTGAAAGAATAGACGACTATATTCCAGAGCAAATAAAAAATGGCAAACCTGCTTCTATAATGCCATTAGCTTGGAGCCATTCAATGTTCATAATTGCAGGAAAAATGTTGAAATTATTTTAGAACTCGCTTTCCTTGTTCCCAGTTTTCCCATTCGACCTTGCAATCCTGGCATTTCAAGACATTGAAAGCCTTGAAATAGCTGGTGAAACCTGTGGATGTGTCAGATTTCGCATGGGTGAACTGGTCAAGCTTGTATCCATGATTATGGCAGACCGCTCTTCCGCAAGCTACGCACACCCCTCTCGAATCTTTTTCGCAGAACCAACACTTCATCTAACCAACCAACTCTCTGTATACGACCAATGTTTCATCAGCAATCTTGTCCCAATTGAAAGCTTTCTCTGTCGCCTCTCTACCTTTATTACCCATCCATTTGGCCTTTTCAGGATTGGAGAAAACAGATTTTATCCCCCAAGCGATAGAATTCGGATTCTGGTAAACCTTCAGTCCTGTTATATCATGCCAGACTATCTCCCCGGCTCCTGTGCCATGGGTGGCTATAACTGGCTTGCCAGAAGCCCAGGCTTCTAGGGCAACAATTCCAAACGGTTCATTCCT
>DATEUU010000038.1:0-2700 GCA_035283025.1 archaeon
AGAGCCTCTTCAGTCGTCTCGCAACACCTTTTATACTTGTCTTCGATAACTATCAGCAGGTGCCTCCTGACTCAAAATTTCATGAAGTAATCTCACATGGGCTGAGTGTAATTCCAGAAAAGATTAATGTTATTGTCATCAGTCGGAGAGGTCCGTCATCACAATTCATTAAAATGCGTGCTGACAATAAAATGAGTTTTCTCGGATGGAACGAGATACGGTTTAACATAGATGAATCAAGAGAGATGGTTCGTAAAGAAAAACACAGAGGGCTGACAGATGAGATACTAATGGAATTATTTAAAAAGACAGAGGGATGGGCAGCAGGTCTGGTACTCATGACGGAAATGGCAAAAAGAGAGACTATCGATTATCAATTGTTGAATAAAATTACACCAAAAGAAATCTTTGACTATTTTGCGAGCGAACTTTTTGACAAGATGGATGGGGAGATTCAGGATTTCTTACTCAAAACTGCATTCTTGCCCAGGATGACTGCTCAGATGGCTGAAAAACATACGGGCATAATCAAGGCAGGACAGATACTTTCTGATTTAAACCAAAACCACTTTTTCACGGAAAGAATCTCTCATACTGAGCCTCTTTACCAATATCACCCTCTGTTCAGAGATTTTCTGTTGTCAAGGGCAAAGGATTCATTCGATCACAATGATACATCCCTGATACAGCGGAATGCTGCAGTACTGCTGGAGGAATCTGGCAAGGTAGAAGATTCTGCAATACTCTACAGTGATGCAAAAGATTGGGAAGGGCTTATCCGATTGATTCTCAACAACGCACAATCTTTGATGGCACAGGGAAGGATTGAAACCCTACAGGAATGGATTACGAGCATTCCAGATGTAATTATTAATAGAACACCCTATCTTCTCTACTGGCTCGGTGCCTGTCGAATGCCTTTTAGTCCTGCTGAAAGTCGCAGGCATTTTGAGAAGTCATTCCAATTATTTAATGAACAAGAAGATTCAGTGGGGATATTTCTTTCATGGGCAAGTGCAGTAGATAGCCTCCTTTACGAATGGAACGATTTTACACCCCTTGATTATTGGATTGAATGGCTTGATAAGCGCATGGCTAATGATCAATCCTTTCCCTCCCCTATCATCGAGGCTTATGTTTCTTGCTCTATGACAGGCGCGCTGATATGGAGACAACCAGGCCATCCTCAAATAAAGAAATGGCTTGACCGTGCGGTGTCTTTATCAAAGGAAATCGATGATAACAATCTGGCTGTGCGAACCTGTACCCACGCTATATTGTCCTATGCCTGGATTGGTGATTTTACCAACTGCAGCATTGTGGTGGAAGATACGAAAGGAAAGATTAATCCTTCAAGTGCTTCTCCGCCAATACTGCTTGCCTGGAAATTTTCAGAAGCTGTAATGTATGCCATGTCTGCATCGACCCATAGAAAATCTATCCAAGCAGTCTCAGAAGGCATTGAAATAGCGCGACAAAGCGGAGTTCACATCTGGGATAATACGCTCTTTGGCCATGGAGTGTATGGTTCATTCTATATAGGTGATACAGTAAGGGCTGGTGAGCTTTTAAAGAAAGTAGAGTCAACTCTCGAAAGTAATAGGCGGAACTCTGTTGCCCAATACCATTTTCTTACAGCATGGTATAACCTGCTCATCGGGAACATATCTTCTGCTTCTGTGCATGCAGAAAAGGCTGTAAGATTGGCCGTGGAAACAGGAACAACTATTCCTGAAATAATATGTCGTTTTGTCATGGCGCAGATATTACATGCGACAGAGAAATTTCCACAGGCTTTAACTCATCTTTCAATTGCCCATGACCTTGCATGCAAATTTGGAAGCTCTCTTTTTGAGTACGTATCTCTATTAACAGAAGCACAATTTGCTATGGACAAAGGTGAAGAAACAACTTGTTTAGAATCCCTTCATAAAGCAATGGCGCTTGGGAAAGAACAGGGATATTTTACCACTGTATTTTTCTGGCTGCCTTCTGTTATGGCACGTCTTTGTGCAAAGGCATTGGAGAATGGAATTGAGGTAGATTATGTGCAAGACCTTATCCGAAAGCTCGATCTGTTTCCACATGCACAACCGTCAGAAATTGAAACCTGGCCATGGCCTTTGAGAATTCAAACTTTTGGGAAATTTGAACTGTTAAAAGATGGGAAACCAGTTCAATTTTCTGGAAAAGTTCAAAAGAGACCCCTGCTCTTACTAAAGGCGCTGATCACACTTGGAGGTACAAAGATAAGAGAAGACCAGTTGGAAGATATACTCTGGCCTGAGTCTGATGGGGATGCAGCACATAATGCCTTTGCAACAACCCTTGCACGTCTGCGTAATCTTCTGGGTACTGAAAAGGCTATTGAACTGTATGAAGGAAAAGCAACCTTTAATCCGCAGTATTGCTGGGTTGACACATGGGCATTCGAAAGGCTTCTCGGCCAGATTGAAACACCATGGGGAAAAAGTCATTCAGGAGAGACCGTAACAGAAGTTTTACGATTAGCTGAAAAAGCCATCACCTTATACAAAGGCCACTTTTTAGCTGACGAAGAAGAACAAACCTGGACAGTTTCCCTGCGAGAACTATTGAAAAGTAAATTCATTCACCTTGTTGGCAGGTTAGGACATTACTATGAACAAGCAGGACAATGTGGAAAAGCAGTTGAATACTATCAGAGGAGCCTTGAAGTAG
>DATEUU010000039.1:0-5103 GCA_035283025.1 archaeon
CCTTCTGGCTTATCTTATCCTTCAGATATCCCAACTCCCTTTCAAGATTACTCTTCTTCTCATCCAAGTCGTTTGATTTCAACCTGTCAACTATCCTCTCCCTTTCCTCCCTCTGATTCCCGAGCCTGATAAGAACATTCTCAAGCATCTTGTCATTCAATATCTCGTCTATCAATCCTGCAGTCCTCTTCTCTTTCCTAGATTTCATTTCTATCCTGCCTTTCCCGGTGAGATCCTGCAATGCCCTGAGAATCGAATACAAGGCAACCAATCCCTTGTCATTCTCAACGGCTTCACGGGCCGAGCTGATGTAAGACCCGATGCGATTGCTCCCCTCGAATCTTTCAGCCCCGTTGTCCACAAGGTTCTTCAATTTCTTCAAAGGCCTCTCAAGCGGAGACAGTATCCTCACAATCTCCCCTTCAGTCTTCCCGATCTCATCCTCCAAATTATTCTTCTCCAGTTTCAGTTCATTGAATTTTTTCCACTCATCGCCATTGACCAGCTTCTCAATATTCTCTTCAGCAATTTCTTTCTCACGGTTCAGGTTACCAATCTCGATCTGAAGCTCTTCCAGATTTTTCCTGTTCCTTTCGAGCGAATCCATCGCTTCCTTCAGCTCTTCCAGAGTCTTGGACGAGAACTTTATGTCGTCATACGAACCCATCTTGTTTTCAATGGGATACCTCAGGCCCTTCAATAGCCAGTCCAGGACTTTTATTTTTTCCATCACGTCCAGCAGCTGCCTCTCGAACAGGATTTTCGCCTCCTCGTAATCCGGGATGGACTTGCTGCCCGCATTGTCCATGGTCTCTGAGGATCTGTTGTAGAAGTTGAGGGTCGTCTCAAAGTTTATCTCCTTGGGGGTTTCCATGTTCTTTACGGCGCTGCGAATCTTGTTCGCAAAGCTGTTCCTATGACCAATGACGAATTGCAGCAGCTGAGAATCTGTTTGGGTGTTCACACCAGCTCTCTGCAAAGCATTCAGCCTGTCTAAAATGTCAATCTTTGCAGCTGTGATCTTGGAATACTTCTCCTCGATATCATCTTCAAAATTGACTAACAGCCCGTCGGACTTCCTCTTTATCATACTGTTTATCTCTTCCAGGTTCATCTCTGGTTCAGGCTCATCTTTTTTCCCAAGCAGCTTTCCGAGGAAATCAAACGCCATAATACTCATCTGTGCTGTTTATCTTTAATTCTTGAATGTTAGGAAGTTTTTATAAGACAACATAGCCAATTCTAAAATTGAGATAGTTCCTTGAAGAATATTTGAAAGCACAAGAAATCATAAATTATTTAAGACAACCTTCCAATTAGTTAAATGTGCCTCTTTCAAAATTAATAGGCAATGCGATTCTAAGCATTTTGACAATAGTTATTTTCTTTTTTGGGTACCTGTCCATATTTGTCTTAGCATCATCGGGAATCGTTGTTTGGATTGCAGTGCTAGGGCTTGCAATTGCCGCATACGGAGTTGCGATAGTCAAAGTTGCAAGATACTTCGGGATACCATTGGGTGATAAGTTGTCAGAAATGTCTCCTGTTTTTGTGGCTGGCTTAGAATCGTTCTTTCCTGGGGTAGGTTTTGTGTACCTTGGAAAACAGAAACAGACGAATT
This sequence comes from archaeon, assembly GCA_035283025.1. GTDB lineage: Archaea > Aenigmatarchaeota > Aenigmatarchaeia > CG10238-14 > SCSR01 > DATEUU01. The sequence continues at coordinate 1,622 of DATEUU010000039.1, forward strand.
ATATCTTAGTCGGATTGGCGGTTTTCGCAGGATATATAATCACCTGTGTGGTTTTTATTTCAAGCCCACTGATTAATCTCGCATGGATTCCCATTATTGCCTTCAGGGCAATTACCCCCTATTTTGCGTACACGACTGTTCAAAAGCTAAAAAGGAAATAGATTTTCTTTTATGATGTATTGATTTATTTTTCGGATGATAATCTCTAATCTTGTTTGCTAATAATTATTTCCTTGAAGAATATCAGGTAGCAACAAATGACATCAGAAATAATCACCCATTGTTGTCTGAGGATTTGGTAATTCTGCAAATGGTGGCAGATTCTGATTTTTAATTTTAATTCCCGCAAGTGTATGAAAAATACCGACGTAGTCTAACCCTGCAGAAAATAATTGTCCGCTAATTTGGCCCCCGGCCCTTATGGAATTCAAATCTAGAGGGGGGCTACCAGGTATACCGAAAAAATATATTGCCATGCAATGCCCTATTACCCCAAGTGTAGAATATGCCACCCCACTTTTTACAAGCCTTTTCCTTACATCATCCATGGAGTTCCATCTTTGCTGTAAATTTGCCTTAACATAATTAATTTCGTTGTTTGTCTTTTCATAAACGCCTTTTATGGGGGACATCAACTCTTCGGCTAGCATCCTCAACTCTTTTAGCCTTGAAGCGTATAGCATTTTCTGCATAGAATAGAATTAAAGATAAAAAGATTTAACCTTTCGAAAGATAGACTTGAAACCTTTAAGGATTTAAATTTCATCATCTTTTAATTTGACTAAGAGTAAATTTAATTATGAAAAGCAAAAAACAAAGAGTTAAAAACAGAAGGTCTACCAAAAAGAAATTCAAAGTGCAAGATAGGTGGAGATGAAGATGGACAAAAATAGGAGGGGGGAATCTTCGCAGAGAGGGAGATTCTCGCAAAGAAAAGGCTATAAGAAAAAACTATAATATCGATTTTTTACTGAAACCAAACAGATGAATTTACAAAATGCTTGGCAGGGATGTTATGGCCAGGATGCCGAGGAAGTTGAAGCAGTAAGACAATAAAATGAATTTCTTGACATCGTATTTCACAGCACCAAACATGGCCACCGCAAGCTCGTCTGGAAGGGGCGAGGCTATTATCAAGCCTGCAATCACCGGTATCATCAGCTTCCACACCCTTGAACGGGACACCCTCCTCCAGAGAATTATCCTCACTTTTTTTGTGAAGACAAGGCTGGACACGGGATCAGCCAGTGTATCGATCTCGTTTGACAGCAGTTTTATTTCTTTCATGAGAGTGTCCCGGACGAAGCGGAATATCAGATAGTCTCCTATGAGAGAGCCGAAGGCGCCGACAAAAGCTATCAAGAGCGGGTTGAACTGCTGACCCAGATTGTAGAGCACGGCCACGGCCGGTGTTACTGTCAGCGCATAGGAGAACATCATCCCTGAAATGAAGGCGGCATAATACCCTAAATAGTCTAATCCGTGCAGCAGAGACACGATAGGCCTGAACCTCAGTATATAATAAGCGATTACGATGCTGACTACCAGAAGGATCAGGTTGTGATGCTTCCACTCGAACTGTCTGATTTTCTCAAGAGTCTTCATTAAATTTAATTTGATTTTCTTTTTTAATATATGGCAGGAAAATTCCCTGAAAATTCCATACCAAACCTCCAAAAAGCTCCTACTTTCTATCAAAAAACCCACAGCATCTATAAATTCCTTGATGGCCATCCAAATCGCTATGAGAAAGATTATAATGGTTGCAATACTGATTGCAGCTTTAGCGGTACCAGTACTTGCAAGTCAGAAAATATTCAGTCTTCTGGATCAGCACACATTCACGTGCCCGGCAGACCAAAAATACTGCTTCTTAGAGTATTGGAGAGATGGAAGATTGGTTGGGAGAAGGCAGGTCAAGGCCAACGAATCGATAGAGGTGAAGTTCTTCGGATTGCCAGCTGTGCCAACCGGCGCAACGATACAGAAGAACAACACAGTGAAGGTAAATTGCACAGTAACCGGAGGGACGTGTGTTCCAAAGGCATCATTCATGCCATGCCAGGCTGAGTATTCCAAGACAGAAGACTGCAAGAAGACTGAGAAGTGCTGCGTGCCATTTGCACCATAAGCCACAGAAACTTTCCAGTTTTTATTTCTTTTAGCGCAAGTAATAAGATACGAGAACGCAATATTCTACTATGCTGAAGATAACATTCCTATACTACGACAAAAACACTTGCAAAAGATGCATTTCTACAGGCAGGTCTGTGAAACTTACTCTGAAAGAATTGAAAGAATTGGTGAGGGGCGCCAAATTGAAGATTGATTTTAAGGAAAAGAGGTTGCCAAAATCGAAAATCCACCTCTCACCATCTATCCTGATTGGTGGTAAGGACATTGAAAAGTTAGTAAATAAAAATTCAAGACTGAAATCAAATGCCTGCTCAGATTGCTGCCAATTGACGGGCTGCTCTGTGAATTGCAGGACTTTTAATTACAAAGGCAGGAAGTATGATTACATACCGAAAAAAATGATTATGGAAGCTATAAAAATTGCTTTAAGGGCACAATAAATCTCATTTGAAACTTATTTCAATTGTTTTATTCCTGCTTTTCTGCCCTTTCAATATAGCAACATGTGATTTAGGAACTTTGAAGTGCTCTGCCAGAATTTCCACCAGTCTCCTGTTGGCTTTCCCATGCTGGGCCTTTTCGTCGACTTTCACCTTGAAATCTCCCTCTCCGATTTTTTCTATCGCCGGCTTTCTAGAGTTGGGGATGACCTTCACCGATATCAGCATACGTAAAATATTAGCATTCTTCAGAAATATTTACGAGTTATGTAGATTTCCTTGAATGAAATACAAAAATTAATCCTTCCCCTCCTATATAGTTAATTGTCGAAGAACTGTTTCTGATGAGGCTCGAAATACTCTATAGAGTGTGAAAAAATGAAAAAAGAATTGATTTTGGGAGTAATTGCAGTAGCGCTATTGGCAACAGTAGGAGCAGTAATGGCAGCACCGAACACATGTACTCTGGCAAACGGAGATTTGGTTGCTAGAGGGTTTGACGAATTTGGTTACAATAGATGTGCACACCAGTTTGTTGGAACAGGAGAATCTTGGGCTATGGGAAAACTTGGAATGACACATGTAGAAGCAGAAGCTTATATGGAACCATATGCACATGACAAACTAGTAATGAAGTGGAACGAAGAATGGGACAGAGGAAATGCAGAAGGTTGGAATGATCCTAATGGATACGATGCATGGGAAAACAATGAATGGAACGGCATGTGCGATGGGTGTTCAGGTGAGGTCTGGCACTACAAAATAAAGTGGGTAGAATCATGTGGTACAGTGGGAATTGCATCGACAGTACCTGGCGGATATTGCATCTGGGGGCAATTCTGGGTTCTAATGGACCAAGGAACTTCTGGTGGAGAACATATTTGGCTAGCGCATGAAATTCCAACA
>DATEUU010000040.1:0-2029 GCA_035283025.1 archaeon
TGTATATCTATTGTAAATCGCCTTAGCATAAGGTGCTGGAACGTCGCTTCCCAATTCTTGGGAATCCATATTACCATATAGTTTCCTAATATTTTCCCACATTTCTTTTCTTCCATAAGAATAGACAACTAACTTTTCAGAGGAAGGATCTTTATAAAAATCCGGTGTGTAAGGTATACGTATTTTACCTATGACATTTCTGTCAGACAAAGTTGATAGAGTAGAATATACTGTTTTTACAAACTTTTCTAAGGTGGGTTCTAGTTTTGGTTGTAGAAAGATTTTATAACATTTGGCGCAAAACGGGTGAACTTGCTTACCATCGCTTTCATCCCAAACTCTTTGAAGTTCCTCGCATGGTGGTATTTCTTTACCTTTTCTGAAAAACACCCAAGGACCAGAATCCCAAGTTTCAAAACCATAATGTGCTGAAACTCCTCTTAACCATTTACGCCAATTATCTATTGTATGAAGGTCGAGGTCTTCCATAATTTAATTTAATTTTCAATAGATTAAATCTTCAATGAAATGTTTCTCTATATCTCACAATACCTTCAGATATTTCAAGATATCAACGCCGAGGCTGGGATTTGAACCCCTGCATGATGCCGATTGCTGATGAAAAACTTCTAAAGAATCCCCAATTCTCGATCTTTTTCCACTTGATCCTTAATTGAAGGTTCCATCTCGATCAAAGAATTGAAAAGAATGCTCCCATATTCAGACGAAACCAAGTTGTCCTCTTCCAATTGCTTTAGAAGGATGAAAGTGTCCAGCGCAACCTTCGACTCTTTGTGATTTCCAGATTCTATGCAATTTTCCAATCTTATCTTGAAACCTCTTCTGCAAGCCTCTGACAAGATGCTGGCAGTCAAATCATAAATGCCGGCGACAACAACCTGCTCAGGATATTGGATGTTCTGCCTTGCCACGATATCCTCCTTCATCTTATCTATCATTCCTTGAACAGATCTGAAGATACATTCTGTCCTTCCGCAAGGCAAAGTTTTGTCAGTCATGATTATCTTTCCTTCTCTAGCAGCTCAAATAAATTTTGAAAATCTTTATCTTTAAAATCTTTCTTGTTGAATCTCCAGAAGGCGTCTAATCTTTCTTTACTATAACCCTCTTTCTCATATTCCAACGCTTGAATCATCATTTCTAATTTATCAATTTGCTTAACTAATTTTGCTTCTTCTGATTTCTCTTCAATAAATTCTTTCATAATTTCGAAATATTTTTTTCTTAATTCTTTAGGCAGCAAAGAAACTATTTTTTCCACAGCCTCCCTTTCTCTTTGTTTGAATTTTTCTACACCCAGCTTTCTTTTAGTGTAGTAGTCCCAGTCTCCCATCACAGCCTCTGTTAAGTCATGGAGTAAAGTCATCCTAGTAATTTTTTCTGTGTCCAATTTTTTAATATCAGAAACCATCATTCCAAGTACTGCTGTTCGAAAAATGTGATCTGCAACTGATTCAGGATTTTCAATTTTAGCCCAAGTTTTCCAGCCAGTCCTTTCTATCTTTTTAAGCCTGCCAATCAATTTTGAGAATTCAATTATTTCTCCTAGCATGTTATTTCTTTCCCAATATTTCCATTCCATTCATGAAAGGTCTCAAGACTTTAGGGATGACTACAGTCCCGTCTTTCTGCTGGAACTGCTCTAAAACTGCTATCATGGTCCTGCTCGTTGCAATTGCAGTATTGTTAAGAGTATGAACAAAACCGATCGGGGACTGACCAACTCCTTCCCTATATTTGATGTTCAACCTTCTTGCCTGATAGTCCGTGCAGTTTGAATTCGAACCGACCTCCCTGAATTTCCCATCGGCCATCCAAGCCTCGATGTCATACTTCTTTGCAGCTATTGTCCCGATGTCTCCAGTGCAGATGTTGACGACCCTGTAATGGATCCCAAGCCTTCTGTACAATTCCTCGGAATTATTTTGTATCTCCTCATGGAATTTCCAAGATTGCTCAGGCAGGCAAAAAACAAACTGCTCGATCTTGTTGAACTGATGGACCCTGA
>DATEUU010000041.1:0-2295 GCA_035283025.1 archaeon
GCACCGAGAAACTGTCGCACAACTCTGACTTCGGATTTGGATATTTTGCCGGATTCCCTTGGTTCACCCAGTTTTGGGGTAGGGATTCCGGATGGATCATCCCAGCTGTTATAGACTATGGAGATTTTGAATCCGCAAAAAATGCGCTCATAACGCTTGCTAAATTCAACTCTGATGGATGCATACCAAACATAATTTACATGAACGGCAAAGCTGAGTACAATTCTGCAGACGCAACCCCACTTTGGATAATTGCATTAAACCATTATGTGAAAAACTCTGGAGATCTGGAATTCCTCCACGACATGGAAAGTGTACTGATAAAAGCTGTGGATTGGTGCCGACAGAACGATAAAGACAGAGACGGATTTGTCGAAGCTGATAGCAAAGAAACGTGGATGGACACTCTGGATAGGAGCGGGAAGCCGATCGAGATTCAAGCCTTTCTTATAGAAGCTTTGAAATCTGCTGGCAATATGCTTCATATGCTGAAAGATTCTGGCAGAGAAAAAATGGTCAGGGAGCAGGCTATTGAAATGGGGAAGAAGTTTGAAAAAGCATTTTGGGATGAAAAGGGGCAGTTCTACCTAGATAGAATCGATGGAGATGGGGATACAAAAACGATAAATTCAGTTTTCCCTTTGGTATTTGAGACGTCCCAAAGGTCAAAGCAAGTCCTGGACAAGATTGAGAGCGACGAATTCTCTTCTGCATTTGGAATCAGAACCGTATCAAAGAATTCTTTGGTCTACAACCCAATGGGGTATCATACAGGCAGCATATGGGGCTGGATAACTGCCCTGGCAGCTTGCGCTGAATTCAAGAATGGGAGGCCGGAAAAAGGAATTTACTATCTTGGAATCTTGTCTGACAGCCTTAGCAAGAGCTGCATAGGAGCTATAGGAGAGGCATGGAATGCTGAAAACGGCAGCCCACTTTTGACTAAAGAAAACCTGAGAGAAGAGGGTGCATGTCTGCAGGGCTGGAGCTCTGCCATGGTGGTGAGGTGCGTTGACGAGTACATGCTAGGCATAGGGATAGATGCACTAAACAACACAATAACCGTCTCGCCGTCGCTGTTGGATGGGATGAAAGTTTTCAGGAGAAAGAGAATTGGCGACGATTATGTTGATTTGACATTCGAAAGATCAAGGAATAAGTTGAAGGTAAATTATCAAAGCAGCAGTGGCAAAGAATACAGGATTATAGCGGTTCCTAAGATTTGATCAGTCTTTCAACTTGTATTGGATTACTTTCTTGTTGCTTATTATCTGTATTTTGCCTTCTCTACCAAGCCAGCCAAGAGCTCCGAAGACGTCATTGGCTTTAAGTTTGGTTTCCTTTGATATTACCACAGCGGTTGATGCCCCTTTGCTTTTCAGAAATTGCCAAACTTTTCCTGCGTTTAATCCAAACATTTCCTCTGGTTTCATATTACAGATTTTAATCTCCCATAAAATAAAGTTTTTCATACTTCTCCGGCTTTTCTAAGATGTCTTTCAATTTTTCTGGATTCTTCTCAAGAAGTTTTATGGGATCCAATTTTGAATTAATGCCTTTTATGATTTTGTAGTTCGACTTCTTGTATATCTTATTTCTCTCTATTTTCAATTTCTTTTTTCTATTGTCAAAGAACAAGTGGAACGGGAATCCTTTATTTTTAATTATGGAATAGTTATGCCCTGTGTTTTTTGCAGTAAGACCAACCACCAAAGAATCTTTTTTATAGCAAGTCAATCTGTGGAAGAACTTGGGATGGATGAAAATCGAATTTCCCTGTTTTAATAGAACTATCAAAGTATCAGAGGTTTTTCTGTCACTCAAAACCAAAAAGCAATCATTCTTTAAAACAGTGTAAGTTTCGCCGTATTCTTTTTCATGAAGGTGACCGTATGTTGAAAATAGTTCTCCTTCCTCAGAAGTGGAGAAGACTCCGAAATTGAGGTATGTTATGTCACAAGCGATGCCTACTTTTTCAAAAATCCTTTTGAACTTTTCAACGCTTTTCCATAAGTTGTAGACCTCATACACTATTGTGTCTCCTTGCTCTTCCAATAGTTTTTTTGTATTTTTGATATCGAGTATAACCTTGTCGTTGACCAACTCAGAAACGTATCTCTTCCAATTTTCTATATTCTGCTTAAAATCTAAAATCAAATTTCCATCTGATTCTTTGATTTTAACTCCGAAGTCCATCTTTCCACTATTTTAAAATTCTCAAGGAATAAAATAAAACATATGATTGCTTGCTATGTGCCATGGCTCCACATGCATCAGCCATTGATTTGGTGGAAC
>DATEUU010000042.1:0-3285 GCA_035283025.1 archaeon
ATAATAATCCCAGCTATCTGCGGTCTGAATGGAAGGAACTGCTACAGAATAATCGATACCGCCAATATCCACCCAACCGAGAGACAATGATAAGTTTTGGACATAGAATCCCCAGTTTTCCTGTAACGGAGTTTGTGATAAATCGCCCTTCACCGCAATTCTCTGGTAATTCTCATCTATGTTGTTGAAATATATCCAGGCCTCTATTGTGAATTTGTCATTAATGTCCAAATCATCATGGTCCGAGATTTGAATATATGCCTTATTGTCTCCAGATCCATCGATTGAGCCAGATAAATTGACACCATATCCGAAGCGACCGGCCTGAAAAGTTGCCGAACCACCGTCTTCTGCTATCAAAGTGCCGTAGTTGTCCACCCCTGCAGAATCGTGTGCTATATTTTCATAGCCTTCGCCAAAATGCATAACCAAGACGTAATTCGAATCCCATGTATCGGCTGTCTTGTTATGGAAGCTTGTCTCTTCATAGTTTCCGTAATACATTGATGAGTTCGTAGAACCGTCCATCCTCAAAGTTTTGGACTGGACCCATATTATCGTTTGCTTTCTGTCGCAGCCGTATAATGAATCCGAATAGCTTTCAAACTCGTAGTTCAGCTCGTCATTATTTTCGTCTACAAAGACCAAGTCCTTGCAGTCGCTGTTTAATTTCCCGGCAGCAGCAAGGGCGTTTGTATTGACAAAGCTCCCATTGACCAGGTAAGGGAAATTGTTGAGGTTTTCTGCGGCTGTTGAGCTAATCGTATCGTTCATGTAATAATTCCACAGAATGCTCCACCAGTCGTAACCTGCATCTGCCGGTTTGAGAGAGAATATAAAAATCCCAACGACGATAAAAATCCCAACGACCAGTAGGGGCTTCACAATTCTATTTAATTGCAATAAAGATTTATAGAAGAAAAGAATCAGCTCTTCTATTTAATAAAACTCCACTTCTAGAAAATCAATAACTAAATTCTTCTTATTGCATTTTAAAGTTTTAAAAAATTCAGCCTTTCTTTCCCTTTTTCTTCTCGTCTTTCTTTTTTTCTTCTTTTGGCTTTTGCTTGGGCTTCTCTTCCTTGATTTTCTCAGGTTTCGCCTTCTCGGTCTTGATTTCTGCGGCTGAAGGCATCTTCAAATTGAGTTTAGCTGTCAGACCGGCCTTTTCAAAAGCGCTGATGACCTCTTCGTCGGTCGCTTCGTCTTTTATTTCAATCTTGTAGGCAGTAGGCTCCAAATGCTCCACGTTTGATCTCCTTCTCTTCACTCCCGTGAGCAGTTTTGGACCAGTTACAATGGCGAAAGCCTTCTCCTTGTCCTTTCCAGTCTTCAAAACAACACAATATCTCCCAGCCTCCCTCCCAGCTATCTTGATACAGACTCTACCAACATCCAATACAGCCATCAAATCACCCTTGCCTTCTCCCTAAACAGCCCTCTGCAGCATGAAGAGCAGTAATAACCTCCAAAAGGCCTGTTGACCCTTTTTTCAGTCTTTGCCAATCTCCTCATCCCGACAGTATGCAGCCTCGGAATGCCGTGCAAGACCTTTCCGCATTTTGCACATCTGACAAATCCGGCTTTTTCCCGTTTGACTCTTAAAGCAACCCTTCCGCCTGCCAATCTTTTTTTAAATCTGGGCATTCACTCCACCTCTATAAGCTTCCTTATTACCCAGCCTATGGCAAATGAGACCAAAATATACCAGTAGGTCCAACTCAGGCTGGAACCGATTAACGGCAGACTGAAAGGAAGGGCCGCCACGCTTGCTCCTCCATACTTGTACCCGAGCCAAGGCAGGAAAATTGCAATTACAACTAGTGAAACTATCATCGCTTTGAAATTCTGCTTCAAATATTGGTTGTTTGCCGACATCATTTCAGACAGAAACTTGCTCGTTTCATCTGCGTTACCCTCTTTCTGAGCCCTTGTGAGGTTTTCTTTCAGCTCGTCAATCTTCAACTTCAGCTCCTTCATCATGTTCTTGTTAGTCAGCAGCTTGTTCAAGACCAGAACTATCACAGTCAGTATTGCAGAGACGATTAGAAGGGATATATGGGGCTTGAGAGCTGCTAGAGGAGAGAAGACCATGTCAAAAAATACAATTAGCGGTTCTAACATTTTATTCACCTAGCACCTTTCTTACTATTGGGTGAGCTTCTTCTAATCTTTGCCCACTCAACTCCTCATAATAATTATAAATGATCATAACAGTTAAAAGTATGCCTGTTCCTGTCCCTATTGCACCTGTAAAGTCTGCGAATGCCGCTAGCAGACCTACTAGGAGACCGCCTACCACAGCCAAGGCAGGAATATATTTCTGCAAGACACCTTCTATGGTCTTCTTGTCCCTTCTGTAGCCGGGAATTTGCATTCCAATGTTCTCAACCTGCTCTGCAACGCTTCCAGCATCCATGTTAGAGGTGGAAACCCAGAAAATAGAGAATATCATGCACGCTATAGAGAGAAAAGAGAGATAAGTGATGGCCCTCAAGACCTCCTGGGATGTTAAAGTGCCTAATACCGCATCTCCTAAAAGATTCCTTGGCGAAGTGAGATAGTATATCACTCCTCCGGTTATGCTTCCCTGTCCATCATAACATGCAAGGAGGCCGCAGGACGTATTCGGGTCAAATCCCACCCTACCCATCAGCTGCAGGTTGGCGATCAGGGCAGCGGCCAGGATGACAGGGATGTTGCTGGTGTAGAAAAGCTTTAGGCCCCATGATCTTCCGAATCCACGCATGGATGAAAAGGCCAATGGGATGTTAACCGCAATATTCTGGGCATATATGGCCACTAAAAACACTATTCCTGTAAAAACCAGGGGCAGGAAGTTGAGAATCGCGCTATGGCTCAGGCCTACGAATATATTTGAGAAGAAATTCCAAACAACTCCTGTGAATGGGCCTGGATTATATATAGGGCTGGGACTTGGGCCAAAAGGGCTGAACAATTGGATGAAGATTTGGGATGCAACCCCTGCGGCTATGAACAGGCTGATTCCAGAGCCGAAACCCCATTTGCTTACCACTTCGTCCAGCAAGATAACGATTATTCCTCCCATTGCAAGCTGCAGAATCACAAAGAAATAGGTGAAAGCGCCTGGATTCACCGGCACGGCACCTGCAAACACGTATGCAAAGGCTGTCAGGAAGCAAAAAATTATGGAAATGAACTTGTTCCAGGTCTGGAACTTCTCCCTACCTTCCGGCTTGCTCATGTCCCAGTTGATTATCTTGGCTCCAACAATCAATTGAAGCAAAATACCCGCTGTTACCA
>DATEUU010000043.1:0-11187 GCA_035283025.1 archaeon
AACAAGTGTTTTATTTCCTCGAAAGGTTCAATTATGCTGTCCGGGTCGCAGACAGTCTCACCAGTAAAGGCGTCAGGAATCCCGACTATCCCTGCAATATTTCCAGCAGTAACCTCATCAACAGGTATTCTTGTAATCCCCTTGTATATGGCAACCTGCTGTATTTTTTCCTGCTTGTGCTGGCCTATGAGAAAGACGTCCTTCCCCTTGAAAATTTTTCCTGAAAAAATTCTTCCGGTAGCAACAAAACCAACATGCTGGTCTGGGACAACTTTTGTAACTATCATAGCCAATTTCCCATTCGTGTCGCAAGTAGCCATTTGCTTCCCGATATCAGTATTCATGTCTCCTTTCCAAACCCTTCCCAACCTATACTTTTGGGCTTCCAGGGGATTCGGCAAATGCTTGATTATCATGTCAAGGACAACTTGGTGCAGAGGAGCTTTTTGCGCAAGCTCGTCTTCCTTTCCTTGGGATGCCAATTCAATTATGTCCTTGAATGTGATCCCAGTTTTTTTCATGTAAGGTATTGAGATTGCCCATTTCCTGTAGGCTGATCCGATAGCCACAGTGCCATCATTGACATTTACGACCCATTTGTCCTTGTACGCCTCTTCAGCATATTTCTGTATCAATATATTGACTTCGCGGATGACATCTTCAAATCTTTTCATCATCATTTCAGGCGTCATCTTCAGCTCTTTTATCAGTCTGTCTGTCTTGTTGATGAATAAAACTGGTTTGACCCTTTCCCTTAGAGCTTGACGAAAAACAGTTTCAGTCTGCGGCATTATGCCTTCTACAGGATCTACAAGAACTATCGTGCCATCTACAGCACGCATGGCCCTGGTGACGTCTCCACCAAAATCAACGTGGCCTGGGGTGTCTACGAGATTGATCAGATAGTCCTTCCCCTCATATTCGTGTACCATCGAGACATTTGCACCATAGATTGTCAACTGACGCTTACGCTCTTGCTCATCGAACCAAGTGAGCATTCCGGTTTCGACATTGCCAGCAACTTTTTCTGAAATCATGCCTGCCAACATAGCCAAATTATCAGTAAGAGTGGTTTTCCCATGGTGGACATGCGAGCTTGTGGCAATATTCCTTATTTTCGAAGGATCTTTCATCGCTTCTACGATCCTTTCCACCATTTCCTTCTTTATCATTTCCACCACTTTTTAAAATTATCTTGCCCCTTCAGCTTCTCTTTCAATTCTTTCTTTCTCTTTTATTGCTTCACTCTTAGATCCATCATTGTTATATGCAGCTATAATTTCATTTGTAAGAGCGTCGGCCATGCTCTCCTTTTTTCCAAAAGATTTCCTATAAGCCGTTTGCACAATGGTCCTCAACGCAATGTCGACCCTTCTCTGTGGGCTTGTGATAACTGCTCTCCTCAATATTATACCGCCTACCTGATAGGCGGTTATCTCCTCACGCAAGGCAGCATTTTCAATAGCCCTGACAAGAACTTCTACAGGATTCTTCTTGGTCGTCTGCTCTATTCTTTCAAACGCGCTCCTCAAAATTTTGAATTGGATAAATGTTTTCCCAACAACTCTGCCGGATGTTATAGTATGCTTCTTGCCTCTATGTCCGGGCACCATCATCTTGTTAATCAACCTTTCAATGATATTCATTTTGGATTTGTGGAATTGCTGCTTCGCGTATCTGCCGCCAGATCTTGGAAATTGGAATGGCTGCAGGTTGATATATTTTTGCAGTCCGGGGTCTCTCACTTCTATCCCTTTTGTGCCCCACTTCTCAAAAATTTTAATTTCGATGTCAGACATCTTTAATCTACCTTGTCGGCTTCTGCTTCTTGCCGGAGAGAATTTCGCTTAAAGCGACTCCATTCACGCCGACCACTTCAAACTTCACACCCCAAAGAGTCCCCTTTGGCCCTCCTTGAGCTCCACCAATGCTCTCGATTAGCACTTCATCATGTTCGCTTATGTGGTCGATTGCACCCTCTCCAGGCACGTGAGCAGTCACGCTTATATTATTTTTTAGCAATTGAACCCTTACGCACTTGGCAAGGCCAGATGCAGGTTTCCTTTGCTCAACAACTCTTTTATCGATTACAATACCCTTCGCCTGCGGCGCCCCTTCTAGTGGATCTCTCCTCCAAAGTTGGAGCATCCTTCTTTTATAGCGAACATTCTTCCATCTAAACCTGCTTCTTCTCTTTTTTATTTTCCTTGCAGCAAATTCTCCGCTCATCGATTCACCTTACAATCAAATCATTTACATTGTGGGTCCTTTGGAGTAACTCTTTGAAAACTTTTATATTTCTCCCATCTCTCCCTATCACCAGGGCCTTGTCCTTCTTTTCAACTTTTATTTCGACAAAAACCTTGCCATTGTCGTCCTTGATTTTTATGTCGTTGACCTGCGGGATGAGCTTCTTTATAAAAACTTTAAGATCTTTGGAAAATTCAAACAATTTGATGCTCTTCTTTATTAGTCTCTCAATGTGTTTGACGCTACTTCCGTTTTTCCCGATTGCAATCCCAACTTTTCCTTCTTCTACTATGAAATAAATGCAGTCGCAGTTGACCAGGCAGTCCTTGACTGAGACTCCTGTGAAATTTTCGAAGAAATTTATCAAACGGATGGTCTCTGTGTCAAATTTCACTGTCATTAGCTCAGGCCTTGATAGTTAATGTTGCTATTGGGAATGGTTTTCCACAGACTACTCCTAACTCTTTGCTAGTCCCGTCAAACACTTCAACATCCATTCCTGCAATCTTTGCATTGTGCTCAATTTCTTTTTTCATGCTCTCAGGTGCGTTTTTAGCTATAACTATAAATTTTGGGGAGTCCACTTTTATAAATTTAATTGTTTCTCTATACCCAAATATTGCTTTGTCAGATTTTATTGCTGACTGTATTTCGTCCGTTAACATGAAATCACTGAGACATTCTTCTATTAGTTGTTTTTGCATTTAAATACTTATTGAAAACAAACATAAGAAAATTCAAAATTATTTCTTCTCTTCAGAAGAAGATTCTTCTCCAAACTTAGCCACCAAATCGAACATACCAGTCCCAGACGGTATCACTTGGCCAATCATCACATTCTCGAATATTCCTTGGAAGCTGTCGCTCTCATTCTTCACCGAAGCCCTTACCAGGTGTTTGATGGTCTCTTCAAAAGCCGCCCTCGCCAAAATTGATGCCTTGGCTCCTGCCACCCCGTATCTCCCTATCGGCCTCACGCTACCGGTCAACGTCATTATATCCGACACAAGCATCACATGTCTTACATCAATGTCCAAGCCTTGCTCTTGCATGGTCCTGAGAGCCTCGTCTATGACCAGGTTTCTTGCAGCTTCCACTCCCAAAACCTTTTTTGTCTCATGTATGTCATTTGTTACTGTCCTGTTCTCATCGACTTCGCTTATGCCAAGAACTTCTTGCAAGTTGGAACCTATGGTGTTGATTATCCACTCTTCCCCCTCTCTCCTAACAACAGCATTTGAAATATTTTTCACACCATCGACGTGTATTGCCATGACTTTCTCTTTTATTTTTTGCAGTTCTCTTATGTCGACCTCGGCCTTAGGTGAGACCTCAATCTTTTTTGTCTTGACTCTCACACTCATTTCGCTTAGACCCTCTTTTATCGCCTTTGCAATCTTCCCCATACTCTTCAGGTCAATCGGTTCTATCTCAATCAAAGTTTCACTCAGGCTTATGGATGCCCTCTTCGTTAGGTCAAAAACTCGCTTCTCCATAATTTTTTCGGCAACCTTCCTTGCCATGTCCTTATTGTTGAAGCTTCCCTTGAGGTATACGGTCATGACCGGCGTCTCTGGCGCCCTCTTGGCATCAAAAATTTCTATCAATCTTGGCAGCCCATAAGTGACTCTTATTCCAGCGCTTCCTGCAAAATGGTAAGTTCTCATGGTCATCTGGGTAGCAGGTTCTGATATGCTCTGTGCCGCGAGTATTCCTACAACCTCTCCAGGCTCAAAATTTTCTTTCAGATAGGCTTTCCTAGCTTCGATTTCCAATTTCTGCCTCTCTTCCTTGTTTAGTCTCTTCTCTTTCGCAATCTCCTCAATCTCTTCAACCAATTTTTGAGGCAATTCTATTTTATCCAAACAATCTGTTCGCGATTCTTCTGACATCCAAACCAGTCCTTCTAGATTTTGAGGGATCTAGCCCATCTTCTCCGGGTGAAAATTGGACTATCCTCTTCAAACTATCCCTAACAGTGCCATCATATTCAACTTTCAAGTCCTGCAATGCACCGACAAGTCTCCTCTCCATATAACCAGAATGCCTTGTCTTGAGTGACTTATCCATCAAGGATTCCCTTGAGTTTATTGCATCGAAGAAAAATTCAAATGGAGTTAGACCGTCCTTGAATCCCCTGCTGACAAATCCTTTTGCTTCCAGGCTTATGTCCCCTCTTTTGAAATGCGGGAATGTTCTTTCAAAGTAACCTCTTTCCATTCTCTCACCCATCACGGTCTCCTGTCCGATGACGGCGGCAGTCTGGACAATGTTGACCATGCTACCTCTTGCACCACTCCTTGCCATGACTAGGGTGTAATTGTCCTTCATGGTTTTCTCCAGCACATCCTCGACTTCATTGAGGCTCTTGTTCAGCCTTCTTTTGATCAGAGCCTCCAAACTTTCCTTAGGACTTCTTCCCGTCAAGGCCTTTAGCTCCCCTTTTTCAAAACTTTTTATAAGTTTTTCAACTTCTTTTCTTACCTTTTCGATTATACCTTTGATCTCTATCCTCGCCTCTTCTGTCAGGTCCTGATCAGAAATGCTGATGGAAAATCCTACTCTCATCAGAACTTCGATTGACAATCTTGTGACGTCGAACAAAAAGTTCTTTGTAGCATCAGTGCCATATTCCCTTTCAATCTTGTCTATCATTTTCCCAGTTTCTGCACCAATCGAAGCTTTGTCTATAGTTCCCTTGACCAGCTTCCCATTTTTGATCACAACATAAGAGTCATAAGGACAATTTTCTTTGGTGCATTTTGTGCAGCCGACACAAGATTTTGCTTTATGCTCTATCGAAAATCCTTTTGGCAGGAGCAAACTGAAAATTTCCTTGCCCGTCAAAGTCTCTTTCTTTGGAATTTCTGTTTCTGAATTGATAGCCCTTATCATCTGAACTACGTCTTCTCTCTTGTATTTCCTCTCCCCATTTGTCAGCAAGTACAAGCCAGACAGGTAATCCCTTGTCGCTCCGATTATAGGACCAGAGAATCTTGGGCTTCTTATATTTTTTGTAACATTCATGAGTGTCGCGGCTTCAACCTGCGCCTCCTCTGTCTGCGGTATGTGAAGATTCATCTCATCTCCATCAAAATCAGCATTGTAAGGAACGCTAACGCATAGGTTGAGCCTGAATGTCTTGTGAGGCATCACCCTGACTTTGTGACTCATTATGCTCATCCTGTGCAGGCTAGGCTGCCTATTGAATAATGAGGTATCTCCGTCTTGGAGATGCCTTTCCACTATGTATCCTGGGACTATCTCCTTTGCGATTTCCTCCTTGTTCTCATCAGTGATTTTCTTCTTCCTGCCGTCAGGCCTGGTGACATAATTTGCACCTGGCCAGCTTTCCGGCCCATTCAAAATAAGTTTTCTGAGATATTCCATATTTTTTTCATTGACCCTTATTGGCAAGGTCAATTCTTTTGCTATGACTTCTGGTACCCCGACCTCGTCAATGTTTATCATCGGGTCTGGGCTTATTACCGTTCTTGCAGAAAAATTAACCCTTTTCCCTGCAAGATTCCCTCTGAATCTCCCCTCTTTTGTCTTCAATCTTTGCGACAATGTCTTCAGAATCCTTCCTGATCTGTGCCTTGCAGGAGGGACTCCGGAAATCTCATTATCAAAATAAGTCGCAATGTGATATTGGAGCAGCTCCCAAAGATCTTCTATGATGAAATCAGGAGCACCCAAATCTATGTTTTCCTTCAGTCTTTCATTTATTCTAACAATATCGACAAGCTTATGGGTCAAATCATCCTCGCTTCTTTCTCCAGTCTCGAGAGTTATCGAAGGCCTGACTGTGACCGGTGGAATCGGAAGCAAAGTCAAAACAACCCATTCAGGTCTCATGCCTTTAATTCCCAAAAACTGCAAATCTTCGTCGAGTGTCTTTTCCAGCCTCTCCCTTATCTTCGTTGCATTGATCATCTCATTGTCTTCTAGGAATGTGTAGGGCTTGATGAACTTGAACTTACCCTGCTCACTCCCGCAATAAGGACATTTTTTCTTCACAAGCCTTAGAATTTCCTTCAAAGCAGGCCTCTTCCCTTTTATCTTCTCAATATCTTTTGTATCAACCAGTATTCTGCTGCATTTCTTGCATAAGAATTTTAGCAGTGTGAACAGGATTTTTGCATAATGAACATGAATCACAGGCCTGGTCAATTCCAAAACTCCGAAATGTCCCTGGCATTCTCCAATACTTCCTCCGCATGTCCTACACCTGACTCCGGGGTCAACGACACCAAGCCTAGGATCCATCAGGCCTCCTTCTATCGGATATCCCTCTTGGTCATAGAGATCTGTCTTCGTTATTTTTGCAACATTCAACTTCTTTATCATATCAGGACTTACTATGCTGAATTCAATCCTGTCAACCAGCTGCTCCTCTTCCTTGATTCCAAGTTTTGGATAGATTAGCATGCTCTTCAGTTCATCCAGCATCAGTTTGAACGCATAGCTCATGCTGATATCAATTATCTTTGACTCCCCACACACAGAGCAGTATTTCCTGTTTTTGATTTTATCATGGATTGCAACTAGGCCGCAATCCAAACATATTGGTATGACTGCCTTATCAGAGTCGAATCTCTCTTTCAAAACAAGTGCAGCTCCATGTGCAATCAAGCAATCTTTCTCCATTTCACCCAATCTCAAACCGCCTTCTTTGCTCCTCCCCTCTGTCGGCTGTTTTGTCAAAAGAGTCACTGGTCCTCTTGATCTCGCATGTATTTTATTCGATACAAGATGGTCCAGCTTCTGGTAGAAGCAGTTTCCAATGAATATCTGCGACTCAAATCTCTTTCCAGTCTTGCCATTATACATCGTTTCCTTACCATCATCCCTAAACCCGTAAGTCTGAAGCAAATTTCTTATATCATTTTCTGGGTAAGGATCAAAAATTGGTGAATGGACGTACTTCCCAGAGAGTGCTGCTGCCTTTCCCGCTACCATTTCCAGCAGTTTCCCCATGGTCATTCTTGATGGGATACCATGAGGGTTGAATATTATATCAGGGACAACGCCATCTTCAGTGAATGGCATATCCTCCTGAGGCAATATCAAACCAATCACACCTTTTTGTCCGTGCCTCGATGCAAACTTGTCCCCGACCTCCGGAATTTTCAAATCCCTGATAACAATCTTTACAAGCTTCGTCCCATCCGAGGTCTCGGAAAAGAAAACCCTATCAACAATGCCATCATCACCGTGCCTGAGCCTGACAGAAGTCTCCCTTATGTTTTCTATCCCAGTTATGAACTGGTCCATGGTCCCAAGGAATCTCAATGGGGAAGACCTTCCAATTAAAACATCATCAGAACCGACAGGCGTTTCCGGATTAACAATCCCATCTTCAGGCAAATGTTTGTGGGCATCCTCGCCTGCATATCCCCTGACGCCAGCTTCTGGTATGCCAATTATATCTTCCTGACCACCCATATACCTTTTTTGTTCAGCCTCGTATGTTCTAGACATAGCAGACCAGAACAGACCTCTCTGTATCGAGCTGGCATTGATAATTATTGCATCTTCGGTGTTGTAACCATCAAAACAGCAGATAGCGACGACGACATTTGAGCCATTTGGATGTTTGTCGTATTCTATTATCTTGTGGGCATGTGTTTGGACCAGCGGAACTTGCGGATAGAGCAGCACGTTAGACTTTGTGTCGACCCTGTTCAGGAAATTAGTAGCGAACAAGCCGATAGACTGTCCAACCATTTTTGCTCCATAATTTACTCTGTCACCTCTGTTGAATTCTGCATAAGGAATAAAAGATGCGGATAGCCCAAGGATGAGAGAAGGATCAATTTCCAAATGAGTGTGCTGAGGAGTCAAATCTTTTGGCCTGAGCGCGATGTATGTGTTCTCCTCCTCCTCAGAGTCTAAATATTCTATGGCGCCAATCTTTAGCAAATCATCCCAAACTATTTCACCTTTCTTCAGCTTGTCGATATGATCCTGGGTCAGTTTGGGCGTCCCGTTCTCAACAACTATCAAAGGCCTTCTCGCCCTTCCAGTGTCAGTCAAAATTTTTATTTCATCCAAGTGCTTATGATATGCGACATTGATTTGGTTTGAAAGCAGGCCATTTCTTCTCTTCACTACTATTTCTTCTACTATTCTCTCAGGTTCATGCGTTGAACCAACGAACCTTCCATCAAGGAAAATATCAGTCATTCATTTCACCATTTTTTGAATCATGGAATGGAGTGATTTCACATCCTTTTCCTCTGCCCCTTTTGTCACTTCAGTCATTATCGCCAGATATTTTCTCAAACCTATGGTCGCTCCTTCGGGGGTCTCAGAAGCGCAAAGCTTGCACCAGTGTGTGGGATGGAGCTCCCTCGCCTCAAAATGTTCTTGCGTCGATGTCAAAGGAGAAAGTACATTTCTCATGTGGGAGACAGTTTTCACATAACTCCCTCTTTCCAACCTCTGACTTACACCGGTCCTACCACCTACCCAAGAACCTATCGCCAGGGCAGAGACCAGTTGGTTTGTCAGGACGTTGGATTCTACTATTGCCTGAAGGGGCGGGAGCCTTCCCCTTTTTGTCAGCTTCTGGTAATTGTAAGTTATCCTAGTTATCAATCCCCATTTCCCAAGGAGAATAGATCTTAAAAGTATTTCTAAAAGATCACCTGCTAATCTCAATCTTTTGTTCGAATAATGGTCTAGATCGTCTTCCTCGATTTTTCCCAAATGGAGCCTTATGATTTTTGATACAGCTTTTATAAGGAACAATGCCTTCTCTATCCTGTTTACAGGTTCTTGGCCGAGGTGAGGCAGCAAATAGCGGTCAGCAAGCTTGGTAGCCCTTTCCAGCCTGTATTCTTTTTGCGGGATTTTTATATGCTTCCCGATTTCATCCATAGCTTCTCCCTTTGTCGAGATTGTACTTTCGTAGAGGTTTATGTAGAACTCCTCCTGCACTTCCGGATTTTCCGACAATGCAGTAGCTATATCTTTGTCAGACTCCAATCCCAAAGCCTTCAGCAAGGTCACCAAAGAAAGTTTGTTGACATTTGCGAAGCTTATCGTAAACGTGCCATCGTTTTTCCTTTCAACTATATGCCTCTGTATATAGCCGTCCTTCTCAGAATGTATCCTTGCAATTTCGGTTATGTTGCCTGTGCTGACTTTTGCAGTTATGACCCTATTCGGCGCGATCTCTTCAACCAGTACAAGAATTCTCTCGGTGCCGTTGATAATGAAATACCCTCCTGGGTCGTCTGGGTCTTCCCCAGCTTCTATCAACTCCTGTCTGCTCATCTGAGAAAGGGGGCACCTGCCTGATTTAACCATGATAGGTAGGTCACCAAAATTGACAGTTATGGTATCGCTTTCTATATTGTTCAGGATTGGGGTCATCTCGACGAACATCGGTGCCGAATAAGTCAGGTTCCTTGTTCTCGCTTCCAAAGGCAGTATGTTTCTCACAGATCCGTCCGCTTCCTTGACAGATGGTTCACCAATTTTGAATTTGCCCAGCTTTATTTTAAATTCTCCAAGTTCAGGGACTTCCGGCTTTATGACACCTATCTGGTTCAGAATCTTCGGTATCCTTCTTGCAATGAAATCGTTATACGAGTCTATCTGGAATCTCACTAGACCTTTCTCTTTAATAAAACTGCTCAGCAGTGTAACAAAATTTTCGTTCATAAATTAACCCTTCACAACGGTCCTATAGTAATTTGTCATTCCTGCTGTGGCACTTTTTCTGACGATTTTCAAAACATCCCCAATCTTTGCATCGATTGCTTTTACAACAGGGTCTGATTCCAGAATCCTTGGCAAATGCTTTGGCGAGATTCCATACTTCTTCAGCAATTCTTCCCTTTCTTTTTCATTCAGGATTATATGCTTCGGCACCAAGGCGTGCTTGGCAATATCAATTTCCTTCGATTTTATCACCAAATACATAAGTTTTTATCTGTGTTTTTCCCAAAATTTCAAATTTTATCGAAACCAATCTCTAACTATATAGGGGTCAATGCCTAGGAATTTTAACTGAAAGCCTTTAATAAGCTCACCATTCTCGAGATGGTTCTAGTCAGCTGGCCATGGGTCTATTTAGCCATCTAACAATACCCTTTACTATATAATTCAATTCTTTTAAACTTAACGGTTTCCTCTATAATTTCCCTATATAATCATTTTAGCCTTTTTATAATAAAAAATAGCGCCTTGGACGGGATTTGAACCCGTGTCGCGAGCTTCGTCTCCATGGATGTGACAGGCTCGCATGCTGGGCCGCTACACTACCAAGGCATATAAAATAGAATAAATGAAAGAATTGATAAACCTTTTGAAAAAGGATAAATGTGGTGGCAGCGTCCTGAAGTTCCCTTCCTTTCGGAAAGTACAACTCAGATCACCAAGCATCTTAATTACCGAGATCGAGACGGGATCGGATGTTGCATGCTTGTTTTGGCCGCCAACCAAATAACTATTGGATGCGAATTCTTTTAAAGGTTTTGCAATTTGAGATTTTTAAAATATCCCGACTGGGAGAGTTGAACTCCCAACCTACCGGTTCTAACCGAGCAATGGCTACCAGCAAGTGCCATAGCACTCGCCTACAGCCGGTTGCTCTGCCATTGAGCTAAGTCGGGCTTAAAAGATTATCATATTTAGAATTTAAAACCTTTATCCTGATTTCAGCAATATGCTTTTCGAGGCAGAAACCTTTTTCACCCTCTTCCTATCAACAAATTTCATATAAGCCTTAGAAAGTTTCAGGGTACCAGGCACATCTACACTTGGCACAATCCAATAGGTCAGGACTCTCTCCTCTCTCGGCTTCAAAGAGTCAAACTTCCAAAGCACTTCTGTCCCAGTGCCGGTTCTTCTGACCACTGGCTTGACTGTGTCGAATCTGTCAACAACTCTAGCGATCGACGGGACAAAATCCCTTATTATTAC
>DATEUU010000044.1:0-8950 GCA_035283025.1 archaeon
GATACGGAGTTTAAATCTTTGCCTTTCTTTTTCTTTTTTTACAAAAAAATAAGATTGCGCCTATAATTTCTATATGCATATTTCCTTGAAGAATTCCTCCAGTTCATTTAAGAAAACTTAAAACAACTAAATGCCGGAGCTTTCTCAATTTATTTAATTGCTTTAGAACAAATTTCCTAACCCCAAACATCAATTCTGTATTCCCATTTTTTTAATTCTTCAAACACTTCCTTTACTTTCGGTGAAAATATTTTTATCGAAGCTGCCGTTGGGGTTAATATTTTGCTTTTGCCATCAAATGAAAGAAACCCCAAATTCGAAAGTTTTCTCGCGCATGAAAAGGCATTGCCTGGAAACATGGAATAAAAGTCGCGCACTCTTGCACTGCCTTTTTCAGCTGCTGCACTCAAAAGGTTTACTGGGTTAAAGCGCACAGAAGAGTCTAAAACCTCGTAAATTATCCTTGGATAACCGGAAAAATCGCCAAAAAAATCACCATGATAGTAAATACACTCTCCGGGACATGCCTTTCTCCTTCTCGAAGATTCTCCGCATATCGCTCGGTATATCACTTGGAAACGGTTGCCAGCAATCTTTGTTGATAATACGTTAGCATTTTTATGTTGGAGCAAGCTTCTAAGATTGAGATCCTTACTCGCCACCATGCCATTTGCCATTAGATAATTTTTTATCTCGGCCGTAAACAAGCCCATATACTCAAGAAACTTGTATATCCTTCCGTCTTTCTCCAAAAATTTTCTGATAATGTCTTTTCCTGACATTTTGTATTCTCGCATATAATCACTCGACCTGTATCATTGTTGACTAAGATAATTTCACTGGTATGAAAGCAATTAAAAAAGAAAGAATTTAAGCTTGAAGTTGATTTAGCGCAAACCTTGCATTAGTTATTAAAGTTTTCTTAGTCCAAGCTCAAGTTTAAAGTCCTTAAATTTGTCCTCTATCTTTGTTTTGGTTGCTCCCATTCTTTTTGCTTCTTCCCAACGTTTATACAATTCCTCCGTCATTTCCTTGAACCATTTGTTTCTAGAACTCTTTACACTTTCATCGTAAAGTTCTACAAGCCCCTTGACTAAGTTCTCAGCATTTTCAAACGTGTAATCCGATGAATCGAAGGTAAGATGTGGGAATTGTATTTTTTCCTTTTCTGCTAACTCATCATAATAATCTAGCTCGTCTGCAATCGGAGAATCAACTTCATTTATAAGTTTTCCAAAAATGCTTTTTTCAAATGCATCTGTTATCCCATAATTTATGGTGGACCTCTCATCACAAGGTATTGAGATGAGTACGATCGCATCGAAAAATAGTCTTCCACTTTGATATACCTTCTCAGCAATTATGTATTTGATCCCAAGATGCGTTCCCTCATGGAATTTCATCCTTGCGTTTCTGGGAGTGTGTTCTATGTAGAGTTCTCCCCCTGACTTCTTTAAAGTTTTCTTTAAAGAGGAGATGTAGTGATTACTTTCCTCTACGTTTGGAATGCTCATTTTCTCTATCAAATAGAAAGAGGGTAAAAAGATTTAAGTTCACTAGCCGTAAGGGTTCTTAATCAATTTTTCAAAAGGCATTTGTTCCTTAAGTATACCCATGTTAATTCCATAAATCCTTGCCTCATTTAGTTTATCTTGTTGATTGGCAGAAAACTCAAAAATTTTATTTTTAAAAATCACTATCATTGCACTGCCTTTACAAATATGAATATAAAACCTGTCTTTAATTGAAGAAACTGCTTTTTTAATAAATTCGTTTTTATTTTCATCGTCCAATTCGATATAATGAAATGTCAAAATACCTCGTTTACTTTCTTTTTCAAGTTTTGCCTTTCTCGACTTAACTATCTTAACTAGATTTAAAATAGATCTGCTATCAAGACTCTCTTCGATAAATACGCCTTTCCAAGCCATATTTCATTCTCCTTACAAATTCACTCCTAATTCTTTCAACTTCATCCTGAGCTGTTCCGGACTCTTGTAGAGCATTGTCTTCATCCCGATCTCCCTCGCAGGTTTCAGGAAATCCGGATTGTCGTCGATCATCACCGATTCATTGGGCTTCACCTTCAGCTTCTTGCAGGCAAGCCTGTATATCCCCTTTTCCCGCTTGCTCATCCGGACCTCGCATGATATGAACAACGGATGGAATATATCGTAATATCCCCTCTTTCTGTTGACCCTCACGACTTCATTTATCGCGTTTGTTATCAGCGGGACTTTGTAGCCATTCTTCCTCAATTGAGCCACAAGTTTTCTTACTCTCATATTGAAAATCGGCTTTGAGACAAACGGCTTTGAAAATCTGTCAAGCTCTTTCTTGGTGTATTTCCTGCCAACCCTTTTCATTAGTCTCGAATAATACTGCCTCAGAGTCAGTTCGCCGGCATCCAGCCTCCCCTGCAGGTTAGAAAAGATGCTGTAATCGTATCTCTTCCCTATTCTTTTCTGAACCAGTTGCCAAAGGACCTTCCAGGTGTGCTCCTTCCTTTTACGCGTGCAATAGACCCCGCCGAAATCGAAGAAGACCACCTTGATCATAATATCCAATTGTCGTGTGAATAGAATAAAAACTGTATGATTTTCATCCGATGTAGGCGGTCTTCCTGCGCATGAGCCTCTCCAATTCTAAGTCGAGCTTTGCATCCAGCTCAGCCTGCCCGCCAATGATGGAATGCAAAGGCCTGTGAGAATATGATATGGGGCCTTCCATAACTGCAGGAGGATTGATTTTTCTAATTTCATCAAATGTGGTTGGGGGTTGAGCTAAAACAGTTTCAATAATTTCCATTGCCTCTAATGGGTTAAATCCTTCCTCTATCATAACTGCTATTTTCTTCATGGCACGCTCTGGCACTGGCCTGAAACCGCTTTTTCTCAAACTTGCTTTAGGATTCACATATTCACCTAATTTTACTCCAATTCCCGGGGCGCTTGAATGCTGGCTATCGCGTTTTATCAGCCAACCGTATTCAGGATGATCAATCAAAAGCTCTGGATACCCTTTACGGCTGATTCCTGCATACATTTCCCAACCCATCGGATTCTGATCATATCTCCTAAAAAACTGTTTCCATATTTCTAGCTCAGGTATTGTGCTCATCTCTATCTAATGAAATAATTGAGACAAAACTTTTTATCCTCGCCATGCGAGGAAACTCCGTAGAGGAAATAGCTGATGTGCTAGACTACCATCAGTCTTGACATTTTCTTTTCAAACGTTAGCCTATACATGCTTAATGAATTTAAGAACTGACCTTCTAAATTACCGTCTGATTTTTCTTCGCAAGGATAAATCAAACAAGGTTGTTTACCATTAGATATGATGAAAAAAACTATATCCACAGCTCCTATTTCGCTAACAACTTTTCTGGCTTGAGCATCCGGCTCTTGCACGTTATAAGGTCTAAGCAATTGCACAACACTTTCATAGACATTTTGGCTATCCCCGCAAATTGCGAATTGTGCATCCTTCATTTCATATTCACTCATAATTCTGTTGAAAATTGCGTTGGATGATTTTCTGAATGCCTCACTGACTTTCCCAATCTCTTTTATTTCCATATGTTATCAATAGAAGAAAAAAGATTTAAGCAATACTGCCTTTCATCTCCAGCCAAGAATCTTGATCCACTTCTTGCTGATGTCATACTTCATAACTCTGACAAGATCCCTTGCGAATTTATGATTCATCTCTTCCACGTCTGCAAGTTTCGCAGTCAGTTCTGGCTCCTTATTGCTCCACATCACCTGCTCCAAGGCTCTCCACGGTTCCTTCACCGCATTCTTCAAGCCAATAGAATCTATTTCTTTGTAGAACTTGTCCTTTTTGATCATTTTTTCAAGCGCTGGCTTGCTAGCAAGACGAAGGAAGAAGTAATCTGGTATTCCTGTCACGAATGGGTCCAGCATTTCAGCAACTTTGCCTTCGGTAGGGAGGTGATGATATATCCTGCTATAATTGAAAAACGAGAAAAAAGCGGGGTTGACTTGGCTAAAGGCATTCAAAGCGTTAGCCTTGATTACGTCTGAGAGAACCACTTTTCCACTGATCATCCTTGAGCTTGGAGGCACATGGGTGCCGCCTATGTAATATTGGATTGCCCCGTATTTTTTATGAGTCAGATAAAAAGTATTCGCAACACGGTTGCCGCCAAACCTTATGTAAAGGCTTTCAGGCAAGGCTCTGGACCTTGGAATTGCAGCAGGTTCATCTGAAAAATTTATGTAAGGTGGACTGCCAAGATTGCCTAGAATATTGCTTAATTCTTTCCAGCTGTACAGGTGAGCTTCTGTCAAACTTTTTTTGCTTATCATAGAGAACTATTCAAACAATTAATTATAAATGCTTTTCAACCATGCGGCCTGAGGGCATAGTTGAGATGAAGATAAAATTACAAAACAATTAATCCGTACACAGATTTCGCATATCCAAAAACTTTTAACATGCACATGAATCCCCTGAGTTTAGCATGATCTTCGCATTCGATTCTTGCAAAGACATTGTTCCAATCGGTAATGTATGCCTCTTTAATTCTGGAAGAATTGTGATCTTTAAAACCATTCAGGTATCTGAGGATGGGTTCACAACTTCCATTGTTGCATGGCAATATTTCCAAATATGCTTCGACCATTTCCAGCCTTCAGTTCTAACTTGGGAATTAAAGAATAAAACTTTGCAAAGATGCTGGAAGAATAAGCCAATGTTATAAATTTTCATTCATTAAGAAGAATTATGGAAGAACCGGGATTCAGCTGGACAGCATTGAAACTAGTACTCATAATCTCTCTCATATTCTTGCTTCAGCAAATTTTCCCCAATCAGTTTGAGCTGCTTGCCCTCAATTCACAAGAAGTCCTGTACAGGCCATGGACCCTAGTCACCTACATCTTCCTGCATGCCAACTATTCCCATCTGTTTTCAAACATGTTCTTCCTTGTGATCGCAGGTTTGATGCTCGAGAAGACAGTCGGCTACAAGAACTTCCTGTTCGTGTTCTTCATCACAGGGATATTCTCAGGCATAGTCAGCACATTCTTTTATGATTCTGTGATAGGGGCTTCCGGAGCTATCTATGGCGTGATGAGCGTCCTCGCAGTCATAAGGTCAAAGACTGTGATATACGTCCTCGGGGTTCCGATGTACATCATAATTGCGATGATACTTTACGCCATCCTGGATCTTGGTGGTGTGTTCTACCCGAGCAGCACGGCCAATATAGGTCATCTCTCAGCCCTGTTTTTCGGTGTCGTTATCGGATTGTACTGGAGAAAGAAATACAAAATCACGGAAAAAAAGAAAGAGAAGATAAAAATCGACGAGGAATATTTCAGAGAATGGGAAGAAAAATATATGAAAAGAAATTAAGACATGGCACACGTGTTGCCGTTGAAGCATCTACCTTCTCCGCAATCGCAAAACTTCACTTCATGGCTGTTTTCCAGAGAGCACCCGCAGGCGCCGATCAAGCATGTGCTTGGATAATCTTCTGCTGACAGGCAGCACATCGCAGTCCTGACAGTCCCTGCTGAATTAATGCATGCCAGCTCATTCTCAGAAGGATGCTGATTTGTTTGCATCAAATAATAAGACGCCAAAACGGCTGCAACAACTACGGCCACCAAAGCAATTACAAATATCTTTTTCATATTTAAACTATAGAAAAAGTTATGCCTTAAATCTGATCGGTCACTTTTCTGATTCTTCCAGCTTCTTCTTCATTCCTTCCACTATCTTTATGAATTCGTCCATTTTTTCCATTGGCAAAGCGAACCCCTGCCTGGTTGGACCCTTGTACTTTGGCGAATTCAGCCAGACCCTGAAGTCTATCCTGTCCTGCCCCATGTAATTTGTCTTCTTTATTGTGAGGACGGCACTCTCCCTGAGATTAATTTCTCCCAGTTTGACATCTTTTCTCGGCACCTCTTCCGGAATTTCTTCCTCCTCTTCGTTTTCTTCTTCTTTTATGATTTTTTTCAAGTCCAACACCACTTGATATTACTCTATTTCATCTAGGGGGTTCTTAACTTTTTTCAATTCTTCTGTTGAGACATGAGTGTAGATCTGGGTCGTGGATAAGTTTGAATGACCGAGCAGTTCCTGAATCTTCCTGATATTCTCGCCGGATTCCAGCAGATGGGTGGCGAACGAATTGTGAGATATTATTCCGTTAGTAATCAGGTTTTCCAACTTTGGTACCGAAAAATCATAAACCATGTCTTCTCCAACTGACTGGATGGTTTTCTTCACCCGCAGCCATTTAAGATTTTTATCACATTGGAGTTTCTCAAGAATGCCTAAATCCTTTCCGTTTTCGCCGATTTCTCTGAACAGTTCTATTAATTTTGAAAGGGTCTCTCTTGTCGGGGCCAATTTTTCGTATCTTGTCGTACGTGCTCCAATTTCACGTGCGAACTTTTCAATATACCCATGCCATCTATCTTTCTTAGTCACATGTCTAGCTCTTATTTTCCTGATCAGGGGTTGAACTGGGATTTTTTCGCCGACAAACCGCCTTTCACATTTTAGCTTCTTTTTTGTATTCACCAATTCCATGAACTTCAACTGGTCGGGCCTGTGCAGAACATGCAGAACATAAATCAGACTTTTGAACATGCCGCCCTGAGGGAGCCTAACAATCCTGTTCCTTTCGAGCAGATGTGAGTCTATACCCAATCTGAGTAGGAGCATCTGAATACCGATAAGCATCTCCTTGCTCGAGGAAAATAACCTTATTGAGCCAGTATTACCCTCGGCATCATAGTACCCTGCAATGAATTCTCTGATCTCATCTTCGGTTGAGTAAAACAAGTCAGCCGGTATTTGCCTCATTTTTGATTTTATTCCCAATCCAAATTCCTTGAACATCTGCAGGTGTTTTTTAGAATACAGACTCAATGAGTAAGAATTGGAGTTTTTGTTCTTCCTGACAATTGGCATTTTGCCAAACAGTGCCTGGCACAGATTGCTATAGAAATTAAGAAGGTCTAAATTTTTCTCGAATATGAATAGCCCCCTTCTCCTCTCATTGATAAACCCATCTCCTAACGCATAACCCATAAACCTCCAGAATCCTGTGTCATATTTTTTCGTCCCTGAAATCTTGATTTCTTTAACACCAGCTACAAAATTCCCCACTTTAATTCTTCCAGCCTCTATAGCTTCTATTCCATTTTCAGTAATGGTGAACAACCTGTGTTCAGGAGTACATCTAATCTGATAGCCATCAGCATGTATTTCTAAAACTCTATCGGCCATGTGACTGGTTTTCAGGACATTGCCAACCTTTTCTATGCACATATCTTTGAAATTGAATGCCATCAGAGAATGAGGGTTTATTTTTTCTGCAGTTGTTATACCCTGTTCCGTAAATATTTTGGTGTTTTTACAAAGGCAATGTCTAAGAGTATGGACGTGCACTGGCTTTTCTATTCCAGCCCTTGAAGCTGCTGCAGAAACAATTTTTTGAACATTTCTATCTGACATCTTCCCCTCTCTCCCGGAAAAAATAAAATCAAACTCTTTCTTGCCCTTCACAAAATCTTTTAGATCGCTGACAAGTTTTATTGAAATGATGAACATCCTGTCCTTCCCACCTTTCCCTGACCTGACCCAGCCGATGTTCTCATTAAGCTCAATGTCCCCGACCTTCAGGTTGGTCAGCTCGCTCAATCTCAAACCTGATGAATATAGCAATTTTACAATCAGCTGGTGCTTTTTATTTTCCACAGAATCTATCAGCCTCTTCGTCTCATCCCTCGTCAAGACTACCGGAAGCTTCCTTGAGATCTTTGGCGATTTCAGATTCACAATTCCCTTCTTCAGGACTTCATCATAGAAGAATTTCAGGGCAGCCCTGATCAGGATTACAGACTTCGGGGAGAGTTTTTCAGACATCTTTTTCGCGATGTAATTTTTTACATCTTCCTCGCTCACTTGGTCTGGAGCCTTGCCGGCAGACTCCAAAAACTTTTCATTCCAGAACAAATAGCTGCTCACAGTCCTGTCGGAGAATCCTCTCAATTTCAGCTCGGTCTCGAGTTTCTTAAGCTGCTCCATGATTAGAATATGCATAAGTTCGTATAATAATTTTAGCAATTGGTCTGCCGAATAGGTTGGGAAAAAATAAAGAAAGGAAAAATCATCTTCTTCTCTTCTCTGCTTTTGGTTTGTATAGGAATGCTTTGACGAGTAAGACCAGGCCGGCTAGGATTACAATTGATGGCCAGAACGGCTCTATCGAAACCATCCCTGTCTCGTTAAGATACCAGATCAAACCAAAAACGAGGAGTGCAATACCCCAGAACATTTTGTTCTTTCCATACTCTTCACAACACATTTTATCACTGATAATTATTTTGATTTCCACTTAAAAAAAGGATTAGCCGGAGTCTATTTTTCGCTGGATTTCTCTTTCAGTCTGGACAGCCTTGCCAGAACATTTTCCACAGCCTGAGCCAAAGTCTGGCCATCATTGGTCAATTCGATTATTTTTATCCTTCCTTTCTTGTTGAACGAGACCAGATCGTTTTTTTCAAACGTGCTCAGCAATTTCACGGTGTGGGAATAGGTGCAGTCCACTTCTTTTGATATTATTGTCGCGTATTTCGGACCGCTTTTCAAGCTCATCAGCATTTTTACGGGCTTCGTCCTGAGGAACAGCTTGGATATTGGTTTTTCTTTTCCCAATTTATTTCACACTCTAATTAATAAATCGATAGGACAGATATTTATACTTAACCAATAGAACTATTCGAACATATGTTTAGATAACAATACTTCTAACAATAGGAATGGGCATAGGAATTAATTAAAATTCAACCAATTATTAAAAGTTGGTAAGATGTTGGTAGTCAGGCCGCCTATCGCAGCTGGAACTTTTTACAGTCTCAGCCATGACTTTCTGAAAAAGCAGATAGAATCCTGCTTCAGC
>DATEUU010000045.1:0-2288 GCA_035283025.1 archaeon
GTGTCCATAAATCTCTCACGAGAAACTGCTGGAAATCGTGTATCTGCTCCTTCAGACGCTCATTAACAAGCATTTCCGGTCTAGGATCGACGTAGTAAACTCCATCAAGTTTATTCAATGCTACTGTGTAACCGAGAAAATGATTGCTCTTAAAAGTTGAATTGATCCCGAATATACTGCCTCCTCTTTGGGCACGCTGCACATCGTGAAGAAAAACGGCTACAACTGGTATATTTCTACCCAAGAGTTTGGTCAGAAGATATTTATCCAGAAAAACCTTGTCTATTCTGTCTTTGCTGGTTGTTTTGACAGAGCCGACAATTTCAGAGGGATGGATGAACTTAGTTTCGGAGGCGACAATAGCCTTATTACGGGAGAAAACTAAATCTAGTTCATAGGACATCTCATAGCCGGGGAAATTGGGAATTGGAATGTTTACAGTACGCGGTTCACAGTCCAGCCCTATTTCTTGAATAATAAGTTTCACAAAATTTTCGAATAGCTGGCCGATACGTTTTCTCGATTGGTTGGAATTCTCAAATGAGTCGCCGATGCAGCCAATTGACTGCTGAACTGTATAAACAACCCTGTTAATTTCTTTTGACTCCCCGTAACTTTTTTTGGAATTTTGTCTGACAACAGAGTCTTGGTGTTTTCTCAGGTCATCCAGAAAGGAGGCAAACCGTTCAAAAGCATTCTTGATATCAGGAACAGATTCGAAGAACAAATTCTCATTTAAAGGGCGGGTAATCTTGTGTCCATAACGAGATGAATACTGATAAAAGAAATAATTTGATTGAGAGGGAGAAACGATACGTGTCGGTTTTGTTTTTTCTATAAAGGAAAGAAAAGTGCTGCAAATGGTCAGATAATCATCTAATGCGCCAAAGGCTGCTTTATCCTGGACACTCGCTTGAAGATCCCCCAGAGAAAATCTCTTCATCGAATCGATTTCCTCCGCTCTTCATTTTTGAAATCATATTCGATCCATTTCTCTATCGGCCAATCTTCAACCAACTCAATTCGTTGCGCTGCCCATTGGCAATACTCCAGGGAAATGTCGCACCCCTTCCATTTGCGTTTAAGCTGTTCAGCGGCGACGGCGCTTGTGCCAGATCCCAGAAAAGGATCGACAACTAAATCACCAGGATTAGAGGACGCAAGAATAATTTTGCGTAAAAGCTCCTCTGGTTTTTGAGTAGGATGGGGAGTCTTTTCATGCATTCCATTACAAGTCGTAGGAATCTCTAAAACATCTTTTGGTTTAGCCCCTTTGGGATGTGGGTGCCAGAGATGCTCTTTGTTGTTACCATTGCCATACTGGCTGGTCTCTGCCTGAGGATGCTCAGGATACTTCAAAGTGTGACTCCCATACGGGAGCCTGACATCATCAACATTAAAAGTAAATTGTCTGCTTTTCCGAAAGTGCAAAATACTTTCATGAGATCGTCCCCAGTCATTTCCCAAGTTGGCTTTGTTTTTGTAATGCCAGACTATCCAGCGACACCCTTGGAAGAATTTGGAAGCAGGGAGTCTCAGATCGGCAAGAATCTCAGAGAAACCGCAGACATAAAGAGTTCCCGTAGGTTTCAGAACCCTGGCAGCCTGTTCTATCCATTTGAGCGACCAATTAACATATTCTTGCTGAGACTCAAAAGTATCCCATTCTGCTTTTTTTATATTATATGGAGGGTCAGCAAAAACAAGATCAGCAGATGCATTTTCAAGAGAACTGAGCCATGCAATTGAATCACCAATCCAGATTTCTCCATGTGGGTGGGAGTAAAAAAACTGAGGTATCTCGGGATTCAATTTGTCAGGGTTTAATTGATAATATGTGCCTTTTAGTAAGGGTTGCCCGAAAAAAATCGGAATTGCCTTGTTCCGAGTATAACCAGCCGACGGTTCCCGTACTACGGCTGTAACTTCTTTTTTTCTCACTCTTGCTTTTTTCATTTCACTTTGTCTCTACGCCCTTTGCATTTTCTAAAATCTTACTTAAAAGGGGACATCGTCATCTTCGCTTGGCCTTCTGGAAGTTTTGGATGGAGTTCTGTAAAAATGGTTTTGGGTTCTCATTCTCTAACTTGAAAAATTGCTTGTTGGAAACATCTCTTCCTTCGATGAAGGCGTAGAGTCCCTTTGCTAAGTCTTCCCTTTTGATCTCCATAAATGAATCCACAAGCGCTGACAGTAGCATTGTGATCGTTGTGAGGCGTTGCTGTCCGTCTACTATTTTGAGCTCTGTTGATTTGTCTTCTCCAACCAGAACCAATGAACCTATGAAG
>DATEUU010000046.1:0-3234 GCA_035283025.1 archaeon
AGAGAACGAACTGAAAAGCAGAGGAAGAAAAAGAATTTGAAGGATTGGATCGGATGATCGAGACCCAAAAAATTTTCAAGCCTGAAGAAAAGATAATGGTTGTTTGCGATTACAGGGAAAAAGAAGTTATCGAGCATTTGAAGAAATTAGACGTAATTGTGAATGAGAAAACCTTGGAAGTCGGAGACTTTGTCTGCTCAAAGAGAGTTTGTGTTGAGCGCAAGAGTCATTCAGATTTCATCGGCTCGATAATCAACGGTAGGATGTTCGAGCAGGCGAGCAATCTAAAAGACAATTTTGAAAGGCCGATCGTGATTATCGAAGGGTATTCGAACAGACAGATAAACGAGAATGCGTTGAAAGGTGCGATTGCCAGTCTTATACTCGATTTTGGGATTTCACTAGTGACGACGAGAAACCCCTTCGATACCGCAAAGGACATATTCTGGCTGGCGAAAAGGGAGCAGTCTGAAAAGAAAGCCAATGTTGGAATCAAGGTTGGGAAGAAGCCGAAGGATATTAAAAAACTGCAGGAATTCATCGTAGCCGGAATACCTAGCGTTTCCTTAACGATTGCCAGAAGACTATTGGAGAGATTTGGTTCCATAGAGGAAATATTCGCTGCAGATGAAACCGAACTGAGAAAAGTTAAAGGAATTGGAGAAAACCTTGCCAAAAAGATAAGAAAGATTATGACAATTAGATATTAGAGGTGCTCACATAATTCGAAGCATAATTGTTGGATTGGATATGGGGCTAAACGTCGGTGTGTCAATCCTTGACGCAAAAGGAAATATAATCAATCTGACAAGCAAAAGAGAAGCGACTAAAAGTGAAATAATAAAGCACATTTCAAAATTTGGAAAACCGGTCATCATCGCTTCGGATGTTAATCCGCTGCCAAAGACTATAGACAAATTGGCGAGCTCCTTGGGAAGCAAAGCTTTCTACCCAAAAACTTCGATGTCAAATGCCGAAAAATCGAAATTGGTGGAAGATTATAAAGAGGAAATAAAGGATTCGCATCAGAAAGCTGCTTTGGCGGCCAGCCTCAGGGCTTTCAAGAATTACCACGAACTTTTCTTGAAAATAGAAGAAGTGCTCCACAAGATGAGTCATGATGAACTTTTCGAAGAAGTTGTGAGGAAGATGCTGAAAAAGAAAAATGAAAACATAGTGGATGTCACCAAGAAAATCTTGGAGAAGAGAAAATGAAGAAGAAGGTTTTAGAAAGAAGGAAGCTGCTTCTGGGCATACTTTGGTTTCTGATAAAATTGAACATTCTTGTCATCCCCCTCTATCTGTTGATGGCGATGAATCTCAGCTTCCCTCAGTTTCAGTCTGGTCTGGCGAGCGCCCTCGGATCAGCTTTAAGCTTTCTTGGCTATCCAACAATTGTAAAGGATTTTTACATAGGAATCTCATCTGGCTATACGGTTGCGACATTCGAAATTAACCTAGATTGCACAGGATGGAAGAGCATGTATGCCTTGACGGCCCTGGCGATAGCGACGCCTATGGACCAGAAAAGGAAGTTGAAATTCCTGGCGATTGCGCTCCCTTTCATTTTTGCCTTGAATTATGCCAGAATACTGACCACCATCGTATTGTCCTTCAGATATGGCTTCCAATACCTTGAGGTGGTCCATACGTTCCTATGGAGGGAGGGCCTGATTTTTGCTGTTTTGGCTACCTGGTACATATGGCTCAGAAGAATAAATTATAATATTAGAGAAATGAAAATACCATTTAGGTGGAATTTTGCCTGAGGATAATTTGTCCATTCTGGAAAAAAGAATTTCTGATTTAGAGGCAGATTTAGCCAGTATTAAAGAAAAATTTGAAGACATACAAGATTTGGTGATGGTGGAGCAAGCGGGAATACTGGAAATAAAGAACATGATAGAAGAAGTGAAAGCAACTTCTCCCGAAGCATCATATGTTCTACCAAATTTTGAAGAAAGGCTGAAAAAGATAGAGAATGACATTTTTAGGCATACCACGGAAATAGGTGAAAAATCAGGAGGAACACTACCGGTTGCTGAGGTTGAAAGAATTTATGGCAGGATAGATGAACTGGAGGAGAGGATTGCCCAACCGGGTGGAAAGGATGTTGATTTTGAATTTAATGAAAGCAAGATTGCTGAACTAAGTAGCAGAATTGAATCTATGGAAAATGCTTTGAACAAAATAGAGCAAGAACGGACGGCAAAGGAAACTGGAAGTCTAGATATCAGAAGAGAAGTTGAGAGCGAAATCGGGCAAATGAAGCAGTCGGAAGACGAAACAAAGAGGGTTATGGGTTCTGTTTCGGAACTCTCAAAAGAATTTGACAGAGGCAAGGCCGAAATGCTCCAAAGAGCAAACGAAGTGTCTATCATGACGAAGAAAATAGAAGACAGTAATCGAGTTTTATCTTCTTCTGTGTATTCGGAAATCAAGGCCTTGAAGGGAAAAATTGAAAATCTTGAAGCCGAGTACTATGAGCTTAGCAAAAAAATGAAATACACGAAACCAGAAGAGTTTGAAAAGGCGATGGAGAAAATCGGGAGCATGGCGATATCTATCGAAGATGACTATAGGAGAAAAATCGATGAGTTGAAAGAGACATTGAGTAAGACAATAAGCGAATTGAGAGCCTCAGTGTTGGTAGACGAGGGGAATGATGAGCTGATGGGGAAAATTGTCTCGCTCGAAGGCAGGCTCAAAGTCATAGAAAAAAATATGGGAAGAATTGTTGGAAGCAGGCCAGTGATTTTAGAATAATTTATAAATCCTTAAAGAGTATTTGATTTAATGAAAGGGTACACTTTAATTATTAGCGAGAAACCAGACGCAGCCAGAAAAATTGCAGAATCTATCGCAGACGAGAAACCCAAGGCAATAATGAAGAACGAAGTAGCTTACTATGAATTTGATGTCAAAGGGAAGAAGCACGTATGCGTCCCTGCAGTTGGACATTTGTTCGTCCTTTCTCCTGTGAAGAATAGCAAGAGCAAAGGGTGGAATTACCCTGTTTTCGATTTGGAATGGTCTCCCACTTATACAAAAAAGGGGACTGAATGGACCAAGAAGTATTTTGAGAACATAAAATATTTGGTAGATGGCGCCTCCTCTTTTGTTGATGCTGCTGACGTTGATAACGAAGGCGAAGTTCTGCTTTATAACATATTGAGATTCATCTGCAAGGTTGATGATGCAAAGAGAATGAAGTTCTCGACTCTGACAAAAGAT
>DATEUU010000047.1:0-3660 GCA_035283025.1 archaeon
GATCGGCGGCTTTATCCTGTGAAAATCATAAACACCAATCGCAACCTCTTTCCTGTTTCTCCCAAGTGTTCCAGCAACTTTCTCCTGGAGCTGGATTATCTGAGAGAGAACTTTCTCATTGATTCTCAAATCCTTAACAACTGCGCAGACTGTATACGGCCTGACACTGGAAACTTTCCTGTCAACTTTTATCACCAGATCTCCCTTTTCAACCTTGTATTCGGGCAGACCATTCTTGCTCGTCAGCCTTCCCTGAAGCTCCCTTGCGATTCCCTCCGTCGACCAGAGATCCGGCCTGTTCGAATCTTTCAAATCAACTTTCAGTAAATCATTTTCAACCGCATCAATCTCCCCTTTCGCAAAAAGAATAGCATCTTTCAATTCTTCCACAGGGACATTCTTCCCGATGAGCGAGCAAAGGTCTGAATACGAGACATCGAGCTTAGGCAATGTTTACCACCTTTTGATTCCTCAACCATTGAAGATTCCTGCTGAAAAGTTCCCTTATGTCATTTATTTTCAACGCATTCATCGCAAGTCTCTCGACACCGAATCCCCAGGCAATCACAGGGTCTTTGATTCCAAGCGGCTCTGTCAGTTCCGGCCTGAAAATGCCTGAGCCCGCAAGCTCGATCCAGCCAAGCTCAGGATGCTTGCCGGATATCTGGCAGCTCGGCTCGG
Organism: archaeon; assembly: GCA_035283025.1. Taxonomy (GTDB): domain Archaea; phylum Aenigmatarchaeota; class Aenigmatarchaeia; order CG10238-14; family SCSR01; genus DATEUU01. Next base: position 682 of record DATEUU010000047.1, read on the forward strand.
TGAATGGATAATAATCTGTGAAAAATTTTACCTTTTCTATGCCTGCAATCTCGGTGGCAAACTGCTTTAGCAAACCTAGCAAATGCTTGAATGTCAAATCCTTGGCGACTACAATCCCTCCAGTCTGATAGAATTCAACTCCATGGGTCACGTCTATCACTTCGGGCCTGTAGCATCTCACGATGTTGAAATATCTTCCTGGGATTTCTATCCCCTTTGCCATGTATCTTGGAGTTATTGCAGTATCATGTGCCCTTGGCATCAGTTGCGAAGCTTTCTTTGCGCTCCATTTATATCCCCAGCCAGTCGAACCGGTCTTCCAACCATTCTCATGGGTCATCCTGACTTTCTCAACAATATTTTTTGGAGGGAGGTCTCCGAACTTCGGATATTTCAATGAGTAGGTCTGGGTCCAATCCCTTGCCGGATGATTCTGAGGCTGGAAGAGCGCGTCGAAATTCCAGAATTCCGTCTCTATGGTCGGTCCGGTCATCTCCTTGAATCCCATCTGGACCAATTTGTTCCTCACATACATCAGGAATTGGTTGTACGGCTGCCTTTTCTCTGGAACAGTTTTTTTCAAATCAAGTTTCTTCCTGACTATCTCGACCTCGACCGGCTTGAATTTCTTCCCCTTCCACAATCCTGTCCTGATCATATCATGAGTCAGTTCGCCAATCACATTTCCAGCTTTTGCAATCTCCTCTTTAGTTCTTTCATAAGTCTCGGTGATCTTGACGGCAAGGTTCCTGCTGACCAAAATTTTCAAAACATTTTCTTCTACATCTTTCCCTTTTTCAATTTTTTCCAGAGATTTCTCCTCTTCAGTCAATTCCGGAGATTTAACAAGCTTCAGCCGGTTCTCTTCCTTGGAAACCCATCCATTCTGAAGAGCCCACTTCAATGCTATGTGAAAATTATTTATTTTCTTCGAGGCTTCCTCAAGCGAGACAGATTTTCCAGGTGAACTGATAAGAAGCTTGATGAGATTCCTTTCTGGCAAACCTTTCTCCAGATACAGTTTTCCCTCTTCAGTCAGCTTGTATTTTTTCATATAATCCTGCTAAATCATTGGAAATCAAAACAATCTTTAATCTCTCAGCATGAACTTTTCTACCTGGTCTTTTGCCTTCTCCCTTCTCTTCTGATGCTCTTTCAAGAAAGCATTCAATTTTTCAATCAGCATTAGCTTCAATTCACCTGTTAGCAAATTGCCACTTTTATAATTCTCATAGACTTCTTTCAGTTTTTTGTCATCTTCCTCGAAAAATGTGAGCCACTGATAAGAAACATCCACATCCGGATTTCCACCCTTCTTCCTGTGCTCAGCAATAGTTGCCTGCCCTCCTGAATAAGCATACTTTACAATTTTTTCTTTTACAACTTCTGGCTTATCGGTGGTAAACACGGCAGAATTGGAATCGCTCGAACTCATCTTTCCTTCTGGGCCCTGCAAGCTTGGAAACATCTTAGTATGAATTTGTGCAGGCTTGTAAAACCCTAGTTTGGGTGCAACATCCCTAGCAGGTCTCCAATAATCGTCTTGATCTATAGCCGCCGGTATTAAGCAAGGGATATTTTTACCTTTCTGCACTGATGGGAAAAAGCACGGAGCTATTTGGATTGCTGGGAAAAATATTATTCCTGTATTGGAGCTGTCCTTAAAACCGAACACAGCCTTAGCCGTGGAGAAAGTTATGTGTTTGGATATTTTCACAGCCAACGGATAAAGAGTTTTTATGTACTCCGTGTCTAGAAATATGTGAGTTTTTTTGGGATCAAATCCTACCGCAATTACATCCAAAATATTTTCATAAGCTATACTTTTAGTTTCTTCCAGAGTCAAATCTTTTACCAGCGATTTTTCATCTTCTGTTATTTGAAAATATAATTCAACATCAAACTTGTCCTGCAGCCATTTTGTGAACAGCCATGGTATCAAATGTCCTAGATGAGTGTTGCCAGAAGGACCCCTGCCTGTATAAAGAAAGAATTTTTCTCCCTTCTCGTATTTGTCTAAAACCCAGTCAAGATCTCGATGTGAAAAGAATATTCCCCTTCTCAAAAAAAAGTGCAACTCTTTTGCATGCTTCTTAATCTTTTCCAGCATCTCGTTTGTAATCGGTTTCGTCCCGAATTGCTCTATCAACTTGTCGTAATCTATCTTCCCCTTGACCTCCCATGGTGTGACTACAAACTTTTCTGGCAACTGTTTCACCCTTCGATAAAAAGTCTTTTGAAAGTCGACTTTTCAATTATCTCCATACTATCTATTAGTGGTATTTTGAATTTATTTTGCTTTAACACCAGCTGCAAATCTGTACAATCCAATAAGATAGCTTCGGCATTTCTTTTAGCCAAGTGGCGAATTATGCTATTCAGCTCCTCTTTTTCTGTTCTGCCAATATTGTTTTTAAGAATCTTGACAATTGCTTTTGAGATTTTCAATTGCTCGTTTTTTGTCGGGAGGATGGTTTCTATGTTATTGGCATCTAACGGAATCTCGTATAATTTGCTATCCACAGTCTTGCCAGTAGCAAGCAGACCTATTTTTTTGTAACCAATGTTTTTTATGAACTTTAGAGTTTCTTGTACAATATCGAGTATGGGTACTGACGAATCTTTTTCCAATTCCTTTAAGAAAATATGCAAGGTGTTGCATGGAATTACAATGAAATCTACACGGGCTTGGTTTAGCCTTCTTATGCTATCCTTCAATGCTGGAAGTATTTTATACTCATTCTTAGATTTGAAAATAATTTCCTCTTCGAGTGAAAAAGGAAAAGATATGCTGTCTATTATCACTCTTGGATATGATTTACAGAATTTTCTGGATTTATCGATTAAGTCCAAATAAAATTTTGAAGTTGTCTCAGGACCTAAGCCGCCCACTATTCCTACTACTTTATTTTGCTTTTTATAATGGCCAAACCAATTCACCTTTCATAGGACAATACCTCCAGATAAGGCTAGAGAAAT
>DATEUU010000048.1:0-2572 GCA_035283025.1 archaeon
CCTGATTCATGAACGATGATTCTCTCTTTTGCCCAATTTTACCTAAGAGAGAAGCAATCACCTTTCGCACCAAATCATTCTCGTTGTTAAATTGTGTGTATTCATATTTCGAAAGGTCAATCGGCTTGTTGTCTATTTCTATTGTCAAGTCGTAAATTCCTAAAGGCTCATGCTTGAAAAGAAACATCTTCTTTCCTGCTTCAATTGCTTTCTTAATTTCACGCATCACTTCTTGTCTTTTATTAAATCCGTGTGTCATTAACAGAATGAAATTAGCACTTTTCTCGATTGAGTTATCTATGTAACTTCGCCATTCATCAGTTGCTTTTTCTATTGATTTTGGGATATCTTCTTCATCTAGGAATGAAGTTAAGCCAAAATCCATAAGGGATTTCTTTAGGTATCTGGCAAAGTCTCTTGCACTGCCAGAATAATAGGAAATGAAGACATCATAACTAGCAGGTTTTTCCATTTCTACTTCACTCAAGTGCAATCCCTCTTTTTAGGCATCCCTGCCCCTCTTCAGATTTTCTAGTTTCTATGAGCCTAAATTCTTCTACGTTTTGCGAACTTTCGGATGTTGGCTATTACCTTTTCATTCTCCATGAGGATGTCATCAAACGTTTTTATTTCGTGACTACGTGATGAGAAATTTTGTTGTGCGAGTCTCTCTTTTTCTTTAATACTCAAATTCTTTTTCATCCCGATTATGAGTAATCCCTTGGTGTTCTCCACACTTATGTCTGGCAATCCTCGCTTTCGGAGAAATTCTTTTTCTTCATTCGCCCATTGCAAATAATCACGAATTTGTTGTTCTGCAAGCGAAAATTTTGCACTCGGATGACCCCTCTTCGTATACATCTTGTCTGTTGGTTTTTCGATTTCCACCAGAATATGAGTTAAATCATGGAGAACTGCTATAAAATCTGGAAAGCCTTCACCACCAAATGATTTCTTGGGAAAAATCTTCTTTATCCCTCGGTCAATGCATGCATGCATGTAACCCATTTCAAAACCTCTATCGTTTCTACTCCGTAACTTCGACAATCCAACCTCAGAAATCACCAGAAAATCTCTCCGAAAATTCTAAGAGCAAAATCGCCTTATGTATTGAGTCAAGAGGCTTATTGTTGCGTAACAAAAACACTAATTGAGCTCACTCAAGCGAATTTAACGCGAGTCTACAGGTCATTTATTCCTGTAGAAATGATGCGTATTAGAAAGGAAGATGCTGTAAATGGCTGAGTATCTGACCGATTTGGTGAAAGGAGCACGTGCATGCCTTGACAATGCTGATAGACTAATTGAAGACTCGGAAATTCTTTTTTATGAAAATAGTTTTCTTAGTTGTTTCGTGCTCGTACAACTGGCTTTAGAAGAACTGGCTAAAGGGTTCTTACTGATAAAGAAGCAATCAAGAAACAAAAAATTTTCTAAGGAAGATTGGAAAAGATTGAAGGAAAAAAGCAAAGCTCACAAAATAAAGCTAACAATTTCAGAAGACGCTTTGGATCAATGGACGGCAGAGGTTGTACGACCATAATTTGATTATTTTCAAATTAAGAAGGAAATGGCTAAAAAAATACCTTGGGCAGGAAATGTTAACAAGTTCAGAAAAGTGATGTCTCAAGTACACTATAATTGGAGAATCAGAAGCCTCTAGTTGACTATGATTTTTCGACAAAACAATGGCTTGAACCCTTGAAGCAACCTATTTTTGATGGAATTTTCATAGATGAAATTATTTGCGGTGCGGACATATCACATGCGAAAACCTTTTTAGGTGCTCTCAGGTCGAAGATTCCGACAGAAAAACCTTAAACCCCTTTCAAATATTCCGGACTCAACTAAACTTCAGAGATTGGATCATCTTCGATACTTCAGAGTGCCTCAGGTCTTCGATTTCCATTATTCTTTTGACCAAATAACTTCTCCACTTTGTTTCTTTGTAAATTTGAACAAAGACAATATAGTATCCATTCTTTCTATACATTCTCTCTCTGTAATCGTAGTCAAATCCCTCTGAGCCACAAACCTCAATATACATCCCTAGTTTGGGGATGTAAAAATCTGGGCTCCAAACCCTTGGTCTCTCCTTCTCATCATAAATGAAAACAGGAAACTCATAAACCCACCTGAGACTCAGTTCATCTAAGTAAGATGCGACTTGCTTCTCCGAGTCTTTCATACAATCATAAACGAGTTCCTTCATGGTTGTTAGCCGATTGCGTTCGTTCATGATTGATCATTCCTTCTTTAACAAGGAGTAAACTCAATCACCTTTAGAATTTTATGGATTGAGACTATGAATCAAAAATGCCGAGGTCATGTGGTGAGTAATGAGAAATAGAATTAAATACTCCGATTGTGGCTCGGATTAAATAAAAATAATTGCCGAGATGTAACGCTTCATCCTATGTCCAGCGGTTCAAGGGTGTGATGTTCAATTCCCTCTTTTTCGCAGATTTCCAAGATTTTTGAAACAGCTTTCAAGTCCATGCGTCTGATTTCTTCTTCCTCTGGTCCTGCTATCTCAACTATTAATCCTGTGCCAGACACGCCGCAACAAGCG
>DATEUU010000049.1:0-5052 GCA_035283025.1 archaeon
ATACCCCTGCCGTTCATTATTGCGGGCGCCTTGTTTTTGATTTTCAATTTTTCGGGTCTTTTCCTTCCCTCGGACGTGGCATATCCTGCGCATATTGGCGGGATGTTTGTGGGAGCTTTGTTTGGCTTGGCATGGGGGCAAAAAAGGATTAGAAATTTAATCTTGTTTGTCATAATAATTTTGATAATACTTGGCATAGCTTACGTGGTCTGATGGAAGAAGCAATCAAAAAATTGAAGGAGATTAAAGCGAAAAGAGTCTTTGTCCAGTTCCCGGAAGGAATCAAGCTGAGGATTCAAGGTATTGTTAAAGATTTGGAGAAGGAAGGATTTGAGATTGTCACCTGCCTGGAGCCTTGCTTCGGGGCTTGCGATGTGAGAGACGAGGAAGCTAAGTATCTGGGTTGCGATGCAATTCTGCACATAGGGCATGAAGAGGTCATAAGTAAAACTAATCTGCCTGTTGTCTACTGGGAGTATTTTATGGAGGCTGATGCAATTCCAATCTTGGAGAAAGAATTGGAGAAACTGAAAAATTACAAAAATATTGGTTTGGTAACAAGCATCCAATTTGTCAAAATTCTTCCATCTGTAAAAGATTATCTTGAGAAAAAAGGGAAGAAAATTTTTATCCACAAAAGTTTGCAATATCCTGGCCAGGTTTTGGGTTGCAGGCTGGATGCCGCAAAAGAAATTGAAAGCAAAGTTGATTGCTTTCTCTGCATTTCTGCAGGCAAATTTTATGGACTTGGACTGGTCATGATCACAGAAAAGCCAGCATTATGCCTTGACTTAGAAAGAAAAGAGATATATAGCTTGGGCGAAGTTAAAAGCAAGATACAAAAGATAATAGCCTGGAACAGGTCTGCGCTCAAAGATGCAAAAAGAGTTGGTATTCTGGTTAGTTGGAAGAAAGGTCAGATGAGGCAGAATCCTTTCAAGCTGAAAAAGAAATTGGAAAAACAAGGAAAGGAAGTCTTCATCTTAGCTTTTGACGAAATTGCCCCAGAGAAAATTGAAGGGTTGAAATTAGATTGCTTAATCAATTGTGCATGCCCTAGAATTGGTACAGATGATTTAGAAAGATATAGAATACCAATTCTGAACGAATTATTTTTTTAATTTCTTTGCATCTAGTACCATAGTTCTTCTCTAAATATTTTTAGAAACTCGTTTGAAGATGCCAGTTTATAGGAAAGTGGATTTTCTGTGAAGATTTTGCAAATGTCACTGGCTTTTACACCACCATCGGGGTTGATAGAGTATATTTCAAAATAATCAGCACCCTTTTTATTAGCAACATCTAAATCTTTTACTTTGTATTGGATCCACCACCTAGGTTTAGAATTAGAACTTCTCACACACGTTTTTCCGTTGCCAAGGCACAATTTACATAAAGTTACATAGGTGTATCCCTTACCTAAAGCATGGTTGTAAAATGAACCAGGGTATTTTAAAAAATAACTATCAACAACCTCAACAAATTTTTCCAGTATTCTCCTTATTACCATACATCAGAAATGCCCACATAGATTTAAAAACCTTAATTAACATTTTAACCATGCAAATATACTTTTATTTATGAACAAAAAACAGCTTGAAATTCTTTTGCAAAACTTGAAAGAGCCCGCCTTCCCCAAGCCTAGTTTGGAGCAATATACAATTACAGGAAACTTGGCCTCGGAAATTTTAAACCTCGCTTATCTTCATGGCGATATAAAAGATAAGACTATTTTTGATTTTGGATGTGGCTCTGGAAGGTTGTCAATTGGAGCTGCCATGTTTGATGCAAAGATTGCTGTTGGAATTGACATAGACAAAAGCGTGATTAAAACCGCAAAAGAAAATCTGAAAATGCACGAATCTTATGTTGAAAGGAAGCTACCTGTCTATTTCGTTGTATGTGATATAAAAAACTGGTTTTCAAAAGCTGATACAGTTGTGCAGAATCCGCCATTCGGGATTCAAACTCTTCATGCTGATAGGTTGTTCATTGAAAAGTCTTTGGAATGCGGCAAGAGAATTTATAGCTTGCACAGGGGAGGCTATAAGAAGACGAGGGAATTCCTTTCAAATTTGATTGTGAGCAAGGGTGGGAAAGTGGAGCAGATACTAAAGTTTAAATTCACTATACCATATATGTTTAAATTCCACAAAAAACCAAAAGTAAGTTATAGTGTGGACCTGTATATAATAAGGAAGGAGATTTGATGGAATTAAAAATTCTGAAACAAGATGAGAAGACCTTGATGCTGGAAGTCGAAGGCGAGACGGTTGCTCTGACCAATTTGCTCAGGCAAGAGCTGCTGGAAGATAAAAACGTGGATGAAGCAGCCCAAATAAAAGAGCATCCTTACCTGGCTGAACCAAAGATTTTTGTCAAGACTGAGAGAGGAAGCCCTGTCACTGCCCTAGAAAAGGCCTCCGAAAGAATACAATCCCAACTGGCAGAGTTCAGGGAGAAATTCAAAGCTGCAGTAAAGAAATAGTTCAGCAAATCTTAAATCCTGCCTCGAGAAGCTCATTTTTGATGTATATTGGCACTTCGTACTCGGTCCTAGCAGCTATAGCCAGGGCATCACTGGGTCTTGAGTCCAAACTTAGGATTAGATTGCCCTTTTGCAAAATAATTTTTGAGAAGTAAGTCCCATTCCTCAAATCGTTTATCTTCATCATCAGCATCTTCACATCCAGGCTCTTCAGCATGTCCTTGATCAGGTCATGGGTGTTCGGCCTTTGTTCGATTACCCCCATTATCCCCTTCTCGATGGATATTGCCTGGGCTTTGTCTACTGTGGCCAGAATTTCGTAGCAATTGCCAGAAAGCGAAACTATGCCCCTGTCTTCTGTGACATTGATGTCAATTGCAACCTCTGTATAGCCTTCGGTTGACATCTCAGGGACTGATGCCAATTTTGGGAGAAGAAGATCTTTTAGGGATATGTATGAAGCAGAAACAGCTATCATGATCATGGCTGCAATCAAAATTGTTTTTTTATAGCCGGGAATCTTTTCCTTTTTCTTGCTTTTCATTAATCTAGATTTGCAGTTACTTGGATAAATTAATATTGCTCAGAAGGTGTGATGCTTGTCATGGACCTCGTTGTATCCACATTTGGTGCATCGGTAGCTTGAGATGAAAGTGCCATTGTAAGACATGAATGTCTTTGAGCCACACCTAGGGCATTTTTTGGAATGGTCCCTTGACAATACCCCTTTGCTGCCTCTTGACTTCATCACTTCGTATGCCAAAACTGCCAGCACTACGCCGGCTCCAACAGCGATTATCACCAAAGCGAATTTTAATGGATCCAAAACTGATTTTGCCTGGCTTGATTGTTCATGTTCAGAAGAAGCTGCAGAATAGGCAGTATCTGCGAATCTTTTTGCATCATCATAATTACCACTGGCAAACTCCTCCAAAGCATTTGTCAACATGCTTTCGGCATTTGACACGTCAATTCCTGCATCCTTTGCCTGATCTATCGCCTCTTGGGCATTGTTTATAGAATCGATTGCTTCCGTTTCTGTGACATTTGCATACTGAGTAGCATTCTCTTGCTGCTGCTGTTGCTGTTGCTGCTCTTCAAAAGTTATAACGCTCACTCTCAGATTTGCAAAAACTGAAGTTTTCATAGAATCGCTGACGCCTGTTGAGACTTTTATTTTAGCATTATAATCCCCCAATTGCAACGGGTCGATTGTAAATTTCAAATATTTTTGCTCCATTGAGGCTAACTCGAAACTGGCCATTTCGGGCGTGAGCCAATTGACGTCCACACTGACTTCAACAGTTTCAGTTTCTTCCGATCCTTGCGATATTGCAAAGTAGACCACATCCCCTTCGTTCTCTACCAAGGTGACTGTCTTTTCTGAGGGTGATACTCCTATGGACAAAGCATAAGCATGATGAACAATGATTGCCAAAAAAATTGCAACAAATAACACAAGCACAGCTCTTTTTGCGTTTTCAGTCTTCATTTAGATGGCCTCCACACCAAGATAATATGACCCTACATAGGCTTGCGCCAAAAAGCCTGCAGGTATGCTAAGGTAATTGTAGATATAAAATGCGGCTTTCTCAGCTATTCCTGAAACTTGGCCGGGATATGCAGGGATTCCACCCGTTGGATAAAACCCAGTTGGAGTAGCCTTGAGATTTCTAAGTGTAGTCATCCCTGAAGCAGTTGAATTGTAAGTCATGTTCCCAACCTTTATTGCCCAACTTGAATTGCTGACCCCCACATGATCAGTGCCGTAAAGAGAAACATTCAACTTAGTGTTACCCTTATTGATTACCTTTAACGGATTGCTTGAAGATGGCACATTCTTGTCTCCTACCATTATGCTGGCAAAAGATATTGGGGTTGGATTTGCACTATTAATCGGGCCATTGACATTCGCCACGTCGACACCAGTGTTTTTATTAACAGTAAAAGTGCCTTGGTTCGTACCATTGGTGCTGCTCGTAGTTTTTGCAGTGATATTCCCTCTCCAAGTACCTGGGGCATCATAGTACATCAAATTAAAACCGCATTCGCATTGGCATGTAGTGCCAGAACATCCTGAACGCAAGCATGAGGAATTTGTATAAGTGGCTTTTGAAGCCGTATATGGCGATGTGACAGTTGTGTTCCAGAGATAGCCGGAGCATGAAGATATTTCAGACGCTCCGTCACCATTAGTTACTGTGGCTGTCACTTTTATGAATTTTTTGCCGCCAGTGATTAAATCGACTGGGGATGGTGAAAAAGTAAGCGATCCAACTGTTGGAGAAGATGCAGCAATAGATAGAATTTTTGAATTTGATTCGCCTACATCTATTGTATCGCCGTCACCGTTCATGTCCAAACAGGCGTAATAAGTGTAACTGCCTGCAGTTGAAGGGGCATTAAAAGCTGAACCCGTACAAGTTGCATCTGCAAGTTTCAGGGTGCAAGTAGAAAATTGTGCTCCCGAGCAACTGCCTGACTTGAAATAAACTACTTTATTGTCGCATGTCGAAAGGCCAGTGACTTTTGGTGTCACGGACCCACCACGAAGGGTTGCATTC
>DATEUU010000050.1:0-3557 GCA_035283025.1 archaeon
AAGACCTTTGGCCAATATCAGTTCCATATTCTTTTTTTTGTTTTTTTAAATCATTAAGTTTATTTAAACGGTAGCAAATAAGATAATTAATGACTTCGATAAGTATCAATTTTCAGGTTCACCAACCGTTTCGACTTAATAGTTTTCAGCCTGATGGAACCACACCAACCAAAAGTATTTTGCCCCGTTATTTCAACCATGGCCTTGACAAGTGGATATTCGACAGGGTCACAAGCAGGTGCTATCTGCCAACAAACAGAGCAATACTCGAATCGATTGACAATCTGAAGCATGAAAAAAAGAAGTTCAAAGTCAGCTACTCTGTGACAGGAGTTTTCCTTGAATTATGCGAGATGTTCAACAAGGATTTGCTTGACAGTTTTAAGCAGCTGGCAGAAACTAAATGCGTGGAGTTCTTAGGTGAAACTTATTACCACTCTTTGGCCAGCTTGTTCGAGTACAAGGGGGAATTCATTGAGCAGGTGAACATGCACAGGCAGGCCATAAAGGACTTGCTTGGTTACAGCCCAAAGGTTTTCATAAACACAGAGATGATTTACAACAACGTAATAGCAAAGATAGCAGAGGAGCTTGGCTTTGATGCAATCTTCACCGAGGGAACGGAGAAATTCCTTGGGTGGAGGAGCCCAAATTATGTTTATTCCAGAAAGCAATGTTTTCCCAACGATCCCGGAATAGAAAAGAGGATAAAAGTCCTTCTGAGGAATTACCGGCTTAGCGATGACATAGGATACAGATTTTCTGCAAAAGACTGGGACCAATGGCCATTGACTGCAGAAAAATATGCGTCATGGCTTTCATCCACGACTGGACAGTGCGTTAATCTATTCATGGATTACGAGACCTTTGGGGAGCATCAGTGGCAGGAATCTGGCATTTTCTGGTTCTTGAAAGCCCTCCCTTTTGCTATCCTTAAGCACGATAACCTTGAATTTTCAACACCAAGCGAGATTGTGAAGAAGTACGAGCCTGTCGGAGAGGTAGACATTTTTGAATTTTCCACAGTATCATGGGCTGATATAGAAAGGGACACTTCGGCCTGGCTGGGGAATAGGATGCAGCAGGTTTCGTTCGAGGAACTGAAGAATCTGGAGCAATACGTCAAGAAGTTGAACAATAAGGAGATAACAAAGATTTGGAGGCTCCTGCAAATAAGCGATCATCTATACTATATTTGCACGAAAAACTGGGATGACGGCGACGTGCATAAATATTTCTCATGTTTTCCGACTCCTCAGGACGGGTTTGCCAACTTCATGGGTATAATTTCCGACTTTAAAGCTAAAGTTTTGACAGAGCTCATGAGCCCAAATAAGTGACGGATGCCTTAGTTTCTATTGTCGAATTTTATATAGCTTTTTTCGACAGTCTATCCTTGACCCCAATTCACCGTCGACCTCCATCTGCTTCATATACTCATTACACCTGGTTCTCGACAGTTTGATTAACTTGCTTAACTGAGAAGATGTCAGCTCTCCATGATTCTGAAGTATCAATTTGATTGCTTCGCTGGTTTTAGACGAGATTGCATGGGTTTGGAGCTTAAACCCCCCTCTGTTGATTATGTCTTCGACCTCTCTCAGCTTAGAGTCGATTTTGTCAATTTTTTGCTTAAGGCCGACCAGTTTTTCAAGCTCAAGTGACATCTTGGCATATTGCCCATCAAGTTGCCTTATGACATTTTCAGCAGATTCGGCCTTATCGTTCTTTGGCTTAAAGATAGACTCTGCCATTGAAAATAATTTCTCTTGTTCTGTATTAAAACTTAGTCTTCGACAATTGCCGACTTTACGAACTGTCGAGACACTTCCGTTTTTTCAACTTTCCCACCGTATATGCAATTCGACAAACATTTTCTATTACACAGATCTGTTGTACGAATTCGTCCAAGTGTTCTAAAATGGAAGAAAAGAATCCTAGGGAACTAATTGTAGAGGCTTTGATGAAGCATCCAGAAGGCTTGACTCTAGTTTCTTTGGCAGAAGTCACTGGTTTGCACAGGCATACTTCAACCAAATACCTGCACGAGCTTATTGGTGCTGGGGTGGCCTATCAAAGAAAAGTCGGACCAGCAAGACTTTGCTATCTCAAGGAGAAAATCGACAGTAGGGAAAAGGAAAGAAAGGTCCTTGAAGATTTGAATAAAAAATGGATTGGAAAGAAATCTCAGATAAAGTTCATATCAGTTGCCTTGCTGCTTAGCATCCTCCTTGCTTCTGGTGTAGTCTTAGCCTCTAACATCTCCAATGGAACCTTCAATGTAAGTTACACTGGAGAATCTGTTCTGAATTCAACACCTGAGAATTTTAACTTTCTGAACACAAATGTCGAATCGAATGAGACTGTTCCTAATCTAAATGAACTTAACACTTCTTTGATAAATTCTACAGAAAATGAAACCCAAGCACTTCCGGAAAATCCTCCTATTCCTGAGCAATCTGAAAATAATTCTTCCCTTAATGATACACAACCTCCAACTTTTTCTGAGTTTGGAGCAAGCATCATTACGCCCATAGTCGGAGAAACTGTCGAATTTCATGCCTTTTGGCAAGATGATTTTGGTTTGGACAAGTGGATTTTTAGTTGGAATGCTTCTGGGACCTGGGAGAATGAGACCCATAGTTTCATTTCAAGCTATGACGGCAAAACCCAGATACTGACTAAAGATGGATGGAAATATTTCAGAGATTTGGGCTATAACGATGAGGTCGCTGTAATATCTGACAGGGAAATCAAATGGGAGAAGCCGCTCAGGATAATTTCGCTTTATTACGACAACGGCATTTACAGAATCGACGGTAAAATCGATTTACTAGTAACTCCTGACCACCAGGTCTATGCAAGATTTGACGATTCTTGGAGTTTCTTCTTTAACAGTATCAGAGACCTTTTGCTTGGTGCTAATCTCGGAGATTTCAAGTTCATCGACATCAAAGAAGCTTATGAAATAACAAATTCTGGCAATCGTTTAACTTTCCTTGATGGCGAATTAAACCCGGTTTATGTAAGCAAGATTTCTAAGGAAACTTACAAAGGGGAAATTTTCGACATAACCGTTCCAAGCCACATTGTTTTGGTGAAACGCTTTGGCAAGCCTGTCTGGTCAAGCAACCTGAATGTCAAAGAAGGTTGGAGCAATGTAACAAAGACAGTAAATTCTGTTGGTCCTGTCGCTTTTGGCTTTTATGCCTCTGACTTAGCTCAGAATTGGGCTGGGACCGATATCGGTACAATCGAGGTGAAAGAAGAGCCAGAAATCACAGAGCCAATTGAAACTCCGAATACTCCAAGCCAAAGCCTCCTGAGTGTAGCAGTTGATAAGAGCAATTACACAGCGAATGAGACTGTAAATCTGTTCGGGGAAGTCTTGCTCGATGGGATAAGGGCTGATACAGAAATAAATCTAAGTGTCGAATTTAATGAAACTCAAGTCTTCTCAACAATCATCAATTCCTTAAATGGAAGTTATTCTTCTCCTCTTTTTGGCTTTTTTGAAAAAGAGGGTTATTACACTGCAAAAGTTCTTGCAGTAAACT
>DATEUU010000051.1:0-5161 GCA_035283025.1 archaeon
AGGTCCGACCACAGCTCCGAAACTTTCTGCATACAAACTGAACATAGCTGAAATTTTTAAGCAGATAAATGAGAAGACAAAGGAATTTGCAGGGATGAAAGTTCCTGTGAAGCTCATTGTCGACAAGAAGACCCATGGATATGAAATAAAAGTCGGGACTCCTCCGGTTTCAAGTTTGATAAAAAAGGAATTGGGAATAGAATTTGCAAAAATCACTGAAGAGGAGAAGACTGCAGGTAAGACCTCTACAGGGAATCTCACAATCGATCAATGTGTGAAGATTGCGAAGATGAAGATGGAGGATCTTCTTGCAAATGACCTGAAGGCCGCGGTGAAGCAAGTGATTGGCGCTGCCAACAGCCTGACAGGAGTTCTGGTTGAGGGGAGAAGGCCGAAGGAAGTAATCAAAGAGATTGATGAAGGGAAATATGACCAATTTCTGAAATAGTATTTATACCGGATTCTTGAAAATATTAGAATGAGCAAATACACGAAAATTGTGTTACTAGCTCTATTGGCACTTTCTTTGGTGGTGCTGGTTAAGGCAAGCAGCACCCAGAATTCGCCCACATCTTGCAGCGGGCAGTGGAGCAACTGCAATAATGCATATAGCGACAACTCGCAGAGAGCGACTGCCACTCCTACCGATTCGGCAAACAAAACAGGGCAGTGGAGAGATTACGGATTCTCAATCACAAACGACTCTACGATAACCAATGTTGTTGTCAGGGCCGATTTCTATGCAAGCAATTACAGAGGCTGGATAAATGTAAGAGTCAGCGGAGACGGGGGCTCGACATTTGGCCCGTCGCACAAAGTGGGTGGGAACACAGCAGAGAAGGCATACTTGATAGATGTGACTAATGACATAGCGTGGACTCCGAGCAAACTAAGCAACACAAACCTCAGAGTGAATGTGACATGCTACAAGAATACAACAGGGACTAACCCAACATGCAGATTGGACTGGATTCCGGTTAACGTTACCTACTCACAAGATACGTGCAGCGATACTGACGGAGGAAATTACATAACAGTGTTCGGAACTGCGTCAGGATACTATGGTGGAACTCCATATAGTAACGGCGATTACTGCGTTGACGACAGCAACATAATGGAATACTACTGCAGCGGAAACTATAAGCAGAATTCACAGCAGAGCTGTGGAACAGACGGTTACATAGGAAGCAATTTCTGCATGTACGGAGATGTTTACAGAAACTATACAGATTATTACTGCAGCGGCGGAGCATGCAGATCAAACAAGACAGCAGTATTGCAGGAGGACTGTGTGACAGGTCAGTATTGCAGCGGCGGAGCATGCTACTGGAACAATACTTGCAGTGATACAGATGGAGGAATTGTTTACACAGTGAAAGGTACGGCCAGTGGCTATCGAAACACTCTACCATACAATTTCACGGATGTTTGCCTGAGTGGGACAATGTTGATGGAGAGGTATTGCTCTGGACTCTACATGTATAACCAGACGAAGAACTGCCTCGATAATGTAACAACCCAGTGCCTAGATGGAGCTTGTGCTTGAATCCTTTCCTTTCTTTTATTTTTTGTGCCCAAAAGTAAGATTTATAAGTTTTAAAAGAGTAGAATTGTTATACTGAACTGCTTCGGCAGGAGGTCTGAGAATGACCGAAAAAACTATGAAAGCTATAAAAGAATTGAGAGAAAAAGCGAAGAAGAGAAAGTTTCCTCAAAGTTTTGACCTAATTATCAGTCTCAAGGAATTTGACACCAAGAAAGCTGAAAATAAATTCATAGAGGATATTTTTCTACCTCACGGCAGGGGGAAGGAAGCATCAGTTGTTGTTTTCTCTGACTCATTAAAGGATTTGGGCAGCGAAGTTCTGACAACCGAGGACGTAAACGGATTGGCAAAGAATAAAAGGAAAACCAAGAAGCTTATAACAAATACCGATTTCTTTTTGGCAGAATCAAAGATGATGCCGTTGATTGGTAAGTCATTCGGCCAGTTCCTCGCTCCAAGAGGGAAGATGCCGAAAATAATGAGTGGGGATGAAAAGGACCTGGTTAAAAATTACAAGAGGGCCGTAAGAATCAGAATAAAGGACTCTCCTGTCATCCAATGCCTGGTCGGGAATGAAGATATGAAGGATGAGGAAGTTGAAGAGAACATAGAATCGATTATTAAATTTTTAGAGTCAAGGCTTCCAAAGGGGAAGCAGAATTTTGGAAAAATATTGCTAAAAATGACAATGAGCGACTCAGTGAAGATTGGTGCATAGAAATGGTGAAAGAAGAAAAAGTTGCAAGAGCCGAGGAACTGAAGAGCATTATAGAGAAGTATCCAGTCATAGGACTGGTGGATATGTTCAAACTGCCCAGCAGGCAACTGCAGGAAATAAAAAAGAATATAAGGGGCAAAGGGACGATCAAGATGACCAAGAAGGCTTTGCTGATGATTGCAATAGGCCATTCCAGCAAGCCGAATATAAAAGAGTTGGTCGATTTGATACCGCAGCAGCCTGCATTAATTCTTGCTCAGGCAGATCCTTTCAAATTCTATTCTATGGTTGGCAAGCTGAAGTCGAGAACATTTGCGAAAGAAGGCGATGTCACCATGGTGGATATCCATGTCTCTGCAGGTCCAACCAGCCTTTTGCCAGGACCGGCGATCAGCGAACTGTCCAAAGCGGGAATCCCTGCCGGAGTTGAAGAGGGCAAGATCGCCATAAAGAAAGATGTCACTGTTGCAAAGAAGGGAGATATCGTGTCGAAGCCATTGGCTGCAGCCTTGAGGAAGCTTGGAATAGAAACCATGGAAGTAGGCCTGAAGATAGTTGCAATATATGACAACGGCACTCTCTACAAGATGGATGTTCTAAGCCTTGTTAATGTTTATCCCGAAAAACTGAAAGAGGCTTACAATAGCGCCATGAATTTATCGGTAAGCATCTCTTACCCGACGAAAGAGAATATTAAATTCTTGTTAGCTAAAGCCTTTAATAGCGCTAATGGATTGAAGAGTAAAGTTGGAGGTGTGAGTTAATGGAAGAAGTTTATGCAGCACTTCTGCTTCACAGCGCAAAGCAAAACATAACCGAAGAAAGCATATCGAAGATATTGCAATCGGCAGGTCTGGCACCAGACCAAGCTAAAATAAAAGCCCTCGTGGCCAGCTTGGAAGGTGTGAACATAGATGAAGCTATAAAACAGGCTGCGGTTGCCGTTGCTGCGCCAGCTGAAGAGAAGAAGGAAGAGAAAAAGGAAGAAGGCAAGAAAGCCGAAGAAGCTGCCGTAGGTTTAAGTTCACTGTTTGGTTAAGTGAATTTATGCAGAAATTAATCGAACTTGCGCAGAAGATAAAGGATGAGGAATTAAGGAAAAAGGTAGTGGAATTTCTAAAAGATCCGAAGTTGGCTCACAAGGATTTCAAAAAATATCCGGCCATGAAAATTGAAGAAGCAAAAAGCATGTTCACTGTCAGCTCTTCCTCAGGCGCTTCGTCCGTAGAGAGGGATGTGCTGAATCACACCATAGGCTTGGCTGACTTATGCATGAAAGTTGCAGAAAGCATAGAAAAAAATTATGGCATACCGATAAACAGGGACAATCTTCTTGCAGCATCCATACTTCATGATCTGATGAAAATTTATGAATACAAGAAAACCAAGGAGGGAATGGAGCCGACAGGCATTTTATTGGATCACAGCATGCTGGGGGTTGCGGAATTCTACCATAGGGGATTCCCGGAGCAGGTAATCCATATCATCGCGAGCCATTTTGGGGAATCTGGCCCGACGCCTCCGAGAAATTTCGAAGCTTTGATATTCCATTACTGCGACACTTTGCTTTCATTGACCGAGTTCCATCTGTACGGAGCAAAGCAATCACAACAGCCTCTGCAATTAGTCTTGCTGGATGAAGAGATGATCAAAAAGATGGCTGGTGAAAAAACTGAAGAGAAATCTTGATGACATTTTTGAAAAAGGGATCCTTTTTATAAAAAACACGAAGAAAGATGAAAAAACATTTCTTGTATACCACAAAGATGTGGACGGTTTGTGCTCTGCAGCAGTCCTTCTCAGGGCGTTTGAAAATTTCAATTTGAAACCTACAAAAATCCTAGCGGCCTCGAATGAGGAAATGGAAGGCATCATCAAAAAGATGAAAGACTTTGACAAGGCCATAGTCCTCGACATCGACATATCATATTTGAAAAAAGAGCTGGAAGAAGTTGGTAAGGAAATCCTGCTTATAGATCATCACCCGCCAAGGGCTGATTTGAACGGCGAGAAAATTTTATATATAAATCCAAGGCTAGAAAATCCAAAATTCTATCAGCCTGTTTCTTATCTTGTTTTTAAGATTTTTTCAAAAAGTATGGACCTGGAAGACCTCGAATGGGTTTCGGTCTTGGGAACAGTTGGTGACATGGGGTACGAAGACTGCAAAGACCTTCTAAAAACTTGGGTTGAGGTCGAGACGAAAGAGGACTTGGTAAAAACTGCTTTTTGGAAAGACGTCGGGATGCTGAACGGATTGACAACAACAATTGGTTTTGAAAAAACGCTTGAACTGGTCCAATCATTCGGCTCGTTGACTGATTTCAGAGAAAGTGATGAACTAAAGAAATCTTACAAAAAATTTGAAATCGAATATGGAAAATTTGAAAAGACCTTTTGGAAAAACGCAAAAAAGATAGAAGAAATCAATCTGGTGATTTCTGAGGTAGAAAGCGACGACCGAGCGTTGAGCTCGTTTTTATCAACCAACCTCGCCACTGAACACCCAAAGAAAATAATTGTTTTAATGAGGCGAGCGAATGACACGATATCCATAAACGCAAGGTATCGGGGAGAAAACATGAACATCGGAAAAATTATGGAAATGGCTGCGAAGGGATTGAATGGCGGTGGCGGCCATCAAAGCGCGGCAGGCGCGACAATAAAGGCGAAAAACGGGGAGATCTTCAAGGAAAGACTGATAAAGGAATTGATGGAACTTTCAGACAAAAGGAAGTAAAATACGCCTTCTTTTTACCCTAAGAAGACATATCCTGACATGATTTTCGTCTTCATCGGAACCACCGGAACTGAGGTCTGAAAACTCAGGTATACCTCCAGAACCAATTTCTTTTTATGAAATGCCTGATGTGCAAGTCACCAAGAATATTAAGGTT
>DATEUU010000052.1:0-2237 GCA_035283025.1 archaeon
GAATTTTTTGAGGGAAGTCCAATCTTTCAACGCCATCATCAAGCAAACAGTCCGGACCTAGATCTGCGCTAGCTTCTGTGATAGCACATTGCCAAAGATCTATAAGTTTTTCAGAAGCTTTTCCATCATAATAAAAACGAATATATAATAAATTGGTTTTTTCACAAGAATCCACTACTACAGCTCTCAACTCTGGTGTTATGGCATCGAGTAAAGCTCTTTGTGTAGCTAATAGAGCATATCCAATCGAAAATATTTCCACAATTTACCTTCTGGGTTTTGTTGGCACAATATGAACGCCATCTTTGGCATAGTGAATTTTACCCCAACTTGTAACATTTTTTTCTCCAGTAGTAGGATTCACCCAATAACCAATAAATTCTCCAAAATCGACAATTTCTTGATATCCCGAAGTACCAGGAAGTACATTTCCAGCCCTGATTCCTTTGCCACAAAAGTCATTTGAAAGTTTTTGTGGATCTGGATGTGCTAATATACTTTTGTTTTTAGTTTGGAAATTTTGGTGACCCTCAATATGTTTTCCCTGTTTATCCCACTGTATTTTCAGATTTGCATGCTGAAGAATTCTCTGTCTTGCCTGAACTTTATTAATTGCTTCTAGTTTGATGAGTGAGCGATTCCTTTCGCTGATCGCCAGCGCCTCAAAAGTCAAAAGATTATTTGCCTGTTTAAGGTCTCTATACACTTTCATCCCTTTTACAATTCCGGTTCCGGCAAAAATATCTACTCCATACTTTCCAATGATCTGCCCGGTTATTTCTCCTCTTTTTTCATGGTCGAGCATGTTCCATTGATCAATGAGCTCTTTTAGTTCTGGCACTAGTTTCTTGAGAGTTTCTGTTGGGGTGTGGTCTTTGATGAATTGCAGGCAGTCTTGCGAAGCTTGGACAAATGTCTGGGAAATCTGCACTGGATCTTGTGCGAAGGCCCAGAGACCATGGCCAAGGCCTTGTAAAGAAGATAACAAAGAAGGGATAAACTCAAGACCGGCTTTCGACCCTCCTTGTACTATCCCTTTTGCGAGCCCTAATGAAAAAGACACCATTTCAATTGAATCAATGGCAATTGGCTGAGGTTTTATTTCAGAAGCTAAATAGTCTTCTAAAGACAAATCGAAACGGCCCAACTCAAAATAGGCTTCGGCCCGCTCAAAGTAGACTTTCTTATTATCCGGATTGCGATTGATCAATGCAGTCAATGTCAAAAGGGCGTCGGCATACAGCCCAGCTTCTAATTCAGTCTGCCCTTTTAGATGTAGAGCTTCTTCAGTAATTTTTTCAAAATCGTCATTCTTCACATTCTTTAAGGCGGCCTCTATCTGGCTCAAAGCGTCAAATGTATTTCCTTCCAGATAATAAAAAAGTCCCCGGTTCAGATGAGCTGATGGGTTGCAATGATGTTCTATGCACCAGTCTAGAGATTGTGTGCAGAAGGCCAGCGCCTCAGTTTCTTTTTGCTGCGTAAATTGCAAACGTTCATTACAAGATGAGCGCGCTTTTTTTTTAAATTCTAAAAGTGTTTTCCGCTTTACCAGGTGCAGAACGCATCCAAGGTTTTCATAGACGCCCACTTGATTGGAAAGATCTCGAATTCTAGCATCCAGAAAAAGCTCATCTTCTTCGCAATATGAGACGATATCTTTCTCTAGCACCAAAAAAACTTGCGGTATTGCTGCATAATTTTTTTGCAGATTAAAAACATGTGTTTGCCTGAGACAGTCTTCTGTTATTATGTCCGGATCCGTTAATGTTAAAGTTCTTTCCAATTTGGCTGGAATTTTGGTGACATTAAACATGAACGGAGAGGATACAAAACGGGCGGTTTCATTGTGCCCTAATATAAAATCGCTGTCCCAATAGGTGTGTTTGCTGCCGTCCCAACGAATGCTTCCCTGAAATGGGTAGCACTCTTCATAAGAATTGTAGCCTTCTTCAGAATAAAAACTAGGTGCAGACTTCGGAAAATTACCTAGATCAACAAACGGCGTATTTTTAATAGCCTCATATAGCGAAAATACTGCCTTTGCGTAAAATGGATCGTGAGTAACAGTCCCGCATAGGCAATCTTCCTCTTGAGAGAAGAGAGAGGCAAAAACAGTTAAAAACCATATACCCAAACAACCTGAAAAATTGGTTTTTGGGCTGCGCCAAAGCCCCGGAGATTGAAGATCGCAAATGGGCTTGTATTGTCTTAATACTAACCCATTTGCGATCTTC
>DATEUU010000053.1:0-5594 GCA_035283025.1 archaeon
CCCAAAGTCATCAGACTGCCGAATTTGGCGCCGAGCAGGAGCTGGATTGTCCTCAAGTATTCCAGTTCTGGGGGCTTTCCTATGCCATAAATTGTGATATGGGAGAGAACGAAGAACAAAATCAGAGCGACGCCAGTCCACATAAGCCTCTTATTGAAGCTTTGTTTGTAGGTTGGCTTCTGCACTGCAGGTAAAAACTTTGAGATTTTCTCAATAGGGATATTCATGCCTTGACCGCCTCTCCCCCTGCCTTCTCCAGCTTCTTGGCCACGCCTTTGGAAAAATGTTTCGCTCCGATAATCAGGGGTCTGGTAACCTTACCAGCACCGAGAACCTTATCGTAACCAAGTTTTGAGACGTCTATTTTGATCTTGTCCCCTATTTTTTCAGCCAGTTTTTGGTCCAAAAGCCTTTCTGCCATCTGGTCGAGCTCTCTCAGGTTGATCGCTTTTACCTCTTTGACGGCATACAACCTCTTGAATCCCTTCTTTCCATAGTGATCAGGCTCGTATTTCACTGTATAGCTCCACTTGTGCTTGTGCATGCCTGCCTGGCCCCTGCCTCCTCTCGAACCCTTGCCCCTGTGCTTCTTGTGACTCCCATATCCGTAGGTTCTGTGCCCCCTGCATTTTCTCACTTTTCGTCCTTTTCTGACTACCATCTATATCATCCTCTCGATCAGCTCGTTTATTTCCTTGCCTCTGTATCCCAAGTCGCCTATCGGATAGTGCTCTTTTGTTGATTTGAACCCTTTAGAGGGTGGTGTGAGCCTTAAGACAGGGGTTATGTTCTTGAAATCTTTTAATTTGACCTTGCCGGAAATCAATGCATCGGCAAGATTATCAAAATTGTCAAATTTTGTCAATTCTTTTAGAGTTTTCCCATCGATTTTTTTGTCGCCAACAAGTTTCAACCTCTTCTCCAGCATCTTTGCAAGGACATTCTTTTCAATTTCCCCCCAGGTGACAAACTCTCTCACCTTCGTGGCCATTCCCTTGTAATCTTGGGTCTCTGGGATCAGCACGCAGCTGTTGACGTCGTTCAGCCTTAGCATTTTTAGAGCGTCGCCTATCTCTCTCCTAGCTCCTGCCGTGCTTCTTATCCTGACCACTGCGAACATTTTTTCACCTAATAGATAACTATTCAACCTGTAGTCTTTTCATAAACATATAATTTTTTCAAGGCGTCAAAAATTGCGGATATCAGGTTCATCCTTGCCGATGTGTTGCCAAAAGTTTTGATCCAAATGTCTTTTATCCCTGCCAGCCTGAAAATTTTCTTTGATTCGTTGTCTGTGACTAGGCCGACCCCTTTTGGAGCTGGCATGAGTATCACTCTGACCGAGCCCGACTTCCCTTTTACCTTGAATGGGATTGAATGCTCTTCGCCGCAACCGCATTCCCAACTTCCGCATCCTCTTTTCGCTTTGATAATCCTCAGCTTTGCTCTCCTGATTGCTTTCTCAATCGAGTCCCTTGCCTCTATGGCCGATCCTCGGCCTACGCCGACAATCCCGTTCTCATTTCCTACAACAATAAAAGCGTTTGTGGTGAATCTCCTGCCTGAACGACGCATCTTCGCAGTGATCTTTATCGGAATCCTTTGCTTTCCTCCACCCTTCCCTGCCCTGCCCCCGACCAAAATGACTTCGTTTTTGATTTCTGGGACAAGCTTGTCAACAATCTCTGACTCTAAAATCTTGGCTCTTGCATCAAGAATCACATTTATGTCAGTAATTCTGCCTTCGAACACCTCTTTCCCCAGTTTAGTTTTTGGAATCCATTTCTCCAAAGCAGGTGAGACTTTAACTTCTGGCACTTCCCCTGCTACTGGGACTTTTTCTATTTCTTTTTCTTCTTCAGGCATTTTTCTCACTCAATATTTTCTGTTTTATCTTTTCAAATTCTTCTGGCAAATTCTTAAATTTATCAGAGTAGGATGATATGTGAAGGCCTTTGACTCTTTCCTCGCTAGGCAATATCTCTTCTCCGAGCGGAATGCTGAGGCCGGAATCTATTGCACCCTTGGCTGCTGCATACAACCTTGAACCTTTTGTTGAAGGGGAAGGTCCAATGTCCAAAACCGCCTCTTTCACTCCCTTTTCCAGAGCCTTTTTTCCTATCAATAGGCCTGTAAGATAAGCCGATGGGATGTTGTCCGTTGAAAACTTCCAACCCATTTTCTTAAGCTGTTGAGATGAGGCTGACACCAAAGTCTTATCGCCCTTTTTATCAAAATTGACAATCTGGATTCTGATGTAGTTCAGGCTTTTTCTCACTACCAGCCTCGGTTTTTTTGAAAGCAGCAGCCTCAATCTTCTCTTGTAATCGGTCTTGCCCAGTCTTCTTCTCTTGAAGGGCATTGTGTAAGTTGGGGACAATCTCATTCAAATCACTTTTTCTTTATTATGTCGTGCTGCTCGAGGTAGATTCTCAAGTGCGACCTGTTCCTGAACATCCCACCTTTAACGAGGAAGTAGAGCTTCCTGTAGGTCGGATTGTCTATCTGCTTAGAACTTCTTAGGTCTTTCAGCATTGCTCTCAAGGGCCTTACAGTTGAGATCCATCTTCTCTTTGCCGGGACTATCGAATATTTGGATCCTTTCCTGCTTCCCGACCCCTTTCTCTTCTTGGTTTTCTCTCTCGGTCTTTTAATCTTCCCGTGCAATGGTTTAATATAGCCTTTTTTTATCATCTTCCTGATGTCGTTTTTTGTTATCGCCCCTTCCACGTCTTTTATTTTGGACGGGTCTATCCAGACCTTGCTCTGACCAACTTTCAAAACCTTTGCTGCAAGCCTTTTCTGCAAACTTGTCATGAATTCAACACCTTGATTTTCATTTCCTCTGCTTTCTTAACAATCTCAACTCTTTTTTTCTTCCCTATCGAGTGCGAGAGTCGGGCTGCCTCTTTTTTGGGGTCTATTTTTCCCAAATCCTTCATGTTGAAAACTAAAACCTCTTTGAATCCTGATGGATGCAAAAATCTCAATTCTTTTTGGGCGCCGTAGCTTGGCGAAGGGATGCTGCCTTTGCTCTTCTCATGCCTTCTTTGCTTTGAATGGTATCCTCTGGCTCTCCTCCATTTTTTCCCGAGCCTCTTGTAGGCCTTTGCGCCGAATCTTAAAAATTTTGGTCTCTTTTTTGTTTTCATATCAATCACGGCTCACAATCCAGGCACCGTCTTGGAAGACTTTTCTGTCTCTTGCCGTAACCCTTGTTGACTGCTCTATGCTTCCGGCCGTCAAACCCACGTCATCAATGTCTATCCCTGTAACAATAATGTCCTGACCCTCGATTTTAACTTTGACCTCGCCGAAAATCTTTGCAACTCTGGGCACTCTTTCTCCCAAAAAATTTGAAATCATGACTTTGCTCCCTTCGACTTTTACAGTTATGGGAAAATGAGAATAAATCACCCTCAGCCTATAAATGTAACCCTTTGTCACCCCGTTAATCATATTTCTGATGTGGGCTGCTATCGCGCCGACAAGAGCCTTTACCTTTCTTCTTTCAGATTCGGACGAGACCTTGACTTTGCTCTCCTGCTTTTCCATTTTCACCCCAAATGTTGCCTTGAAAGTTTTTTCCAGGATTCCTTTTTCACCGAAAACCTTCACTTTATTGCCTTCTATTTCTATTTTGACACTTTCTGGAACCACAACATCTTTAGAATACATAGAATCACCTAGTATACAAATGCCAACAATTTTCCTCCGGTGTGAAGCTCCCTAGACTTGTTGTGATCGATGACACCTTTTGAGGTGGAAAGAATTAGGATGCCAACATTTTTTGCAGGCAAATATCTTTTCTCCCATTTTTCAAATTCCTCGACCATGACAGAAAATCTTGGCTTGATGACATTGCAGTCGATGACTTTGCTCTTCAGGTCGATTTTGAATTTCCCCGACTTGCCGTCGTCAATGAACTCGAATGCTCCTATATACCCTTTTTCCTGCATGACTTTCAAGACTGCCTTGATCAGTTTAGAGGATCTTGTAATGCACTCTCTCTTACCAATCCTTTCTGCATTCTTGATTGTGGACAAAGCGTCCGCCAATGGGTCTTGAAGCATATTTTCACCTTATATGTTAAAGTATAGTTTTGATTTAAAATGCTTAAATGATTATCTATTATAATTGAAATTTGGTTTTATATGCTCTTTCTGCCGTTATCATCCGGGGTTTCAGTCAGAAAATTATGCGGCCGACGGGATTTGAACCCGTGTCTCTAGCTTGGAAGGCTAGGGTCTTAGACCAGGCTGGACAACAGCCGCAACATCACTTTTATAAATAATAATTGGAAGGTTTTAAATATGACTAACGATGAGGAAGCCATCAGGAAATCCCTGAAGAAGATGAAAAAGAAATTCCCAGGCATGGATGAAGAACTTCTGGAGAAAGAGTTGATTCCTTTGAAGCCGGGAGAAGAGCTGACCCCAAGGACTGTAAAGAAGAAAAAAGAAATTTGAATTTTTCAATAAAAACTATCCGACATAAGAAGGCTGAGAGACTGATGGCATCTGGTCTGGCCTTGCTTTTGGTCTCTTCTTGTAATAGTCCTTGTAGAAACCCCAAGTTTTCTTAGCTTTCTCCCCTTTCAAAATTTTAGTCACTACCATCTTCGGTCTGAACGGCTGCTCGGATGTCGGATTGTAGTCTATCAAGACGACGTCTCCGACTTTAAGGTCGTCGGCAATCCTCGGATCCACGGAATAAGTGATGACATTTTCGTCCCATGTCTCGACCAGAGCCTGAACAGAAGAGTCTGCGCTATCCACTTCCTTGCTCTTGGGATAAAAGATTTCTAAAACTCTTCCTGGGTGGTAGTATACCATTTCTATCCTATCTCCATTCCTCTTTTCATCCAGTATACGTCTTCCCTGGTTCTTCCCTCTGCTTTTTTCTCTTCTGGCTTCTCTTCGGCCTTCTTCTCTTTGGGTTCCTCTCTCTTAATCTCAATTTTGATTCCTCTTATTTTTTGCGCGATGTCGTCCAGCTCTGCTTCGTTGGTTTCTATTGGCCTGTTTTCTGCCAATGGGATCTGCTCTCCTTCAAAAACAGGATAGAGTCTCACATGGAAGTGAGGCACCTCCTCGGAACTTATTACAGATATGCTGATGCTGCTTGGCTCTAAAGACTGCTTTATCATCTCTGAGACCACAAGGGAATCGGCAAAAACTTTTTGAGACAAATCGAAATTCTCATCAAAATTCCTGTAGTGCTGCTTAGGTGCGACAATTGTCATGCCCCTGCTTCTTGGAGCAATGTCTAGAAAAGCTAGGGTATCGTCATCCTCGAACACTATCTTTGAGGGTGTTGACTTGCTTATTATACCGCAGAACACGCAAGGTCTCTCTTCCATACATCTAGATTCAAAAGATATTAATTTAAGTTTACTTCTGCTTATTTATTCTTCATAAAATGGAATTAAAATAAGGCGATTTGATGCCAGAAGTGAAATATCCCAGGCATGGCAGCCTAGCATTTTACCCAAGGAAGCGGGCCAGAAGGATTTATCCTTCTCTCAGCGTTTACCCTCCTGCAGACAAGGCTAAGGTTTTGGCATTTGCTGGATACAAGGTTGGAATGCTTCA
>DATEUU010000054.1:0-2717 GCA_035283025.1 archaeon
TAAGCAGAGGATAAGATGGTACAGAGGATTCATCGAGAACACAATCAAGCACTCTGACCTGATGCTGAATAGAAAATTCCCACATATTGGCTTTTTCATATTTCCAATCGCATACGTGACTACTTTCATTGGCATCTGCTTCCTAGCACTGCTAATTTTAGAATCTGCCAGTTCGATACAGATTTTTATTAAAAACTTTTTATATATACCAGTTTCTGATCAGGTGAACCTCGCATACAAGAACTTATTAACATTTGACGCGATTCTCTTTTCACCTTACTACTTGATTTCATTTATGTTCATTTTTTCCACATCCTTTGCCCTTTTGCTCTATTCGCTAAAATCCCTTTCATTGGCAAGAAAGACAGACATAGTCTTGCTGCCACTTTACATGCTTGGCTATTACTTTTTGATAATGATATTCTGGTGCTCCGCCTTCTTCATGGAATTATTTAGGTGGAAGAAAAGATGGTAAAGCTTAACATATATGTAAAGACATTTCTGGTGTCGATGGG
Source organism: archaeon (assembly GCA_035283025.1). Lineage (GTDB taxonomy): Archaea > Aenigmatarchaeota > Aenigmatarchaeia > CG10238-14 > SCSR01 > DATEUU01. The sequence continues at coordinate 516 of DATEUU010000054.1, forward strand.
AATTTTTTTAATCGGTATTTTAATAGGAATGGGTGTAGAAAATTATTTGACCTCGGATTTTGCAAGCAGGACAAACTATGTGGAAGAGTCTGTTAGAGAAATTGAACTTGAGATGCTCTACTTTCAGGATTTGAATGAGACTTATTCCTGCAATTTCCTGAGCGAGATAGTCAGAAGGACGAACAACAATCTGGATGAACTCTCGGGGCAGTTGCTAAAATATTCGGAATCGAATGTCCTTTTTGGCGGAACCGACATAGAAAATCTGAAGAAAAGTTATACTTCCCTGCTGATAAAAGACTGGGTGCTTCAAGAAAGAATTAAGTCAATTTGCGGTGACAAAACTGTGACAATTTTGTACTTCTACGACAAAAGTGGCTGTGGAGACTGTGTGATTCAGGGCAGCATACTGTCTATATTGAAAGATTCGTTCAAAGAAAAGGTGATGATATTCCCGCTTGACACTAAAGTCGGTCTGACCATGATAGGAATCTTGATGGACAGGTTCAACGTCACATCGGTTCCATCCCTTGTCATAGAGGAAAAAACTTATTCAGGGATAGTTGTTGGCGAGGCATTGAAAAGAATATCTTGCGACATCATTGATGAAAACATCACCACATGCTCATAGCAGTTTCAATTTTCCCGTTATCTTGTCTATTTTTTTCTCTTCAGCAGGTCCTATGGCCAAGCAGGTGACGGTGCCGGATTTCAATTGGGTCAGCCCCGCATCTCTTACCAGAAAACAAGGAAGCTTTGTTTCCTTCGCTCTTTTATGCAGTTCTCTGATTTCCTTCATCCCGTTAACTTTCAGGACAACTTTCTCGCTACCGTTCTTCTCCCACTTTTCCTTAGCTTCGTCATCAGCAAGGCAAAAACTCCCTACAGAAGCGTGCGCCACATGGGCTGCCATCTTGCCTTTGCCAATATCCCTCAGCAAATCTTTCCTGAACACAATGACTTGCTTATACGTCACATCAATCCCAGCCATCCTGCAAACAGAGGAATGACAAAATAGCCAACATAAGCTATAAGGATGCTTCTGGCAATCTTACCGATCAAAGTTGCAATGAAAAATTTCTTCATGTCGTATTTACTCATCCCGCACAGAATCCCGACAATGTCAAAGGGGAATGGCAAGAAAGCTGCTATTGGGATGACCCATTCGCCATATTTTTTGAACAAACCAGTCATGAATGAGACAAAATTCCCTATAAGCTTCCTCTTCGTTTTTTTCTCCTCTATGACAAATCTGCCGCCCGCCCCGATAAAATATCCAGTTAGTTCGCCAACAGCAGCGCCGAGTCCCGCAGAAATGCCAACAATCAATGGGTGCAGGCCCAGTCCGCTAGCAGCAAAAATGATTATCGTGTCAATGGGGAATGGGATGAAAAGGGTGGATGTTCCGATAGCGCTTATGCCAAATATCGCAAGATAAGAAAACTGCACTATAAGCTTCTCTGCCCATAGAACGAAATCTTCCCAGAACATTATAAAATTATATTGTTCCTCTTTATTTATCAATTCTTTTGATTGGTGGCAAATACTTAAGATTTGAACTATAATCTAATTATTGTGACTGAATGAAGATCATGGTTACCTTGGCCGAGGGGTTCGAAGAGATAGAAGCTTTAACTGTCGTTGACGTCTTGAGAAGAGCTGGAATGAACGTAGACACAGTTGGCGTGATGGGTTCAGTCATCTCAGGAGCACATGATGTGAAGGTGATGACAGACAAAAAACTGCTTGATATAAACTCGGATGAATATGACGGAATAGTCCTGCCAGGGGGGAGTCCTGGGTACTTGAACCTAGGGAAAAGCAGTAAAATAATTGAGATTTTGAAAAAATTTGATTCTGCCGGTAAGTTGATTGCTGCAATCTGCGGTGCCCCATCAGTCCTTGCCAAAGCTGGCATACTGGAAGGAAAAAAGGCGACCATATTTCCTGGAATGGAGAAAGAACTCCCACATCCAAGAGGGGAAAGGGTAGTTGTCGACGGAAATGTTATAACTTCGCAAGCTGCTGGCACAGCCATGGAATTTTCTCTGGCTATAGTCGAAAAACTGCAGGGAAAAGACAAGGCTTTGCAACTGAGAAGGCTCTTGGTCGCCTAAAATGAAACTCTTTTATTTTTTATATGAGTAATCTATATCTATAGCCCCGTCGTCTAGCGGCCAAGGATGTCAGGCTTTGGATCTT
>DATEUU010000055.1:0-21332 GCA_035283025.1 archaeon
GGGGACTCTGAAATAAAGCCGAGCGACATAAAGATTGGAGATTTCGGACTGGACATAAGGTCTGAGGAGAACGGGGTTGTCCTTTGGATTGACAATGCTGCGCTGATAGAGGTGGCGAGGGCGGCCGGCTCGCCGAAGAACAAGGGAGCAGGGATTTTGCTGAATAAAAAAGTCGGCGATATCGTGAAGAAGGATGAGAACATTTTTACTGTGTACGCAGAAAAGAACATGAAGCTGGAAAGGGTATCAAAAATTTTGGAAGAGGAAAAGGTTTTCGGCATAGGGGACAGAAGGGATATGCTGATTCAGGAGATCAAGGAAATTCCAGAATATAAGAAAGCCTTCATAATAGAAAGATGATTCAGGAAAATTTTAAAAATAAAAAATTTAAAAAAAATCGCTTGCTCGGATATTGATTATTTCCCAAGTGCGATTGTAATTGTTGAGACGTTTATCTTTGTCTTGTCTTCTAACTCTCTTGCTTCAGTTCCAATTTCAATGCTTCTGATTCTTACGTCCTCTATGAACCTTCTTCTAACAATTTCTGCAACATCTACTGCCCTAGAAATTGCTTTTCCTCTAGCTTTTATGAGGACTTCCGGTCTTCCGTCGCTAAATTGAGTGATTACACCCAGGACGTAAGCCATTGAAGGTTTTCTTCCTACATAGATGACATTTTCGTCAGCTCTTTGCTCTTCTACAATTTTTTGTTCTTCTACAATTTTTTGTTCTTCTACCATTTATTGACCTCCTTTGTTTAATTTTTTTGAATTAGTGATATCAATTGAAACTTCTGAATTTCTAATTGATTTGAACTATTTTAAATTAGGATGATAACCTTAAATGTTTTTTATTTTGGCTGGGTTTCAGCCGATGCCGTAGCATGTGGCGCAAAGGGCGAACAGACCCAGATTGAGCAATACCAGGAGTTGCGGCTTGCCGAAGAAAATCATGAGGATGCCTATCAGGGACAGGATTAGGGTTGTTCCTGCTGAGAACAATGCTCCCACAATGCCTACAACAGTCAGGAGGATTCCTCCTGTCCTTCCCAAAAATATTCCCAACAGGTAGATTGAAATTGAAGAAATTGCTAGGGCAACGAAGAAAAATACTGAACTCGGTATTCCTGGGAGAAAAAAGCCAAAAATCGCTTTGAAGATGCTGACTATGCCACAGGAGAGCCAGCTCAATCCCCAGATGCAGAACCCCATATTTATTATTTGGTTGAAAAACTAAATTTTAATAGAGATAAGATGGCAGAGGAAAAGAAACCAAAAGATGAATCATTAGCCGGTATACTACCATTCGCGAGTAACCCTGAAGCTCTAAAAAAAGAAGCGTGGGGCGCCATAAAAACAGGAGCTAAAGTAGCAGCTCCAGCAATTGCAGTACCTGCTGAATCATTTTCAGATAAATTAAAAAAAATTGGCGGTAGCTTAAAAGGTCAATCGACAACAAAAATTTGTCCGAAAGATGGAGAAGTCACGCCGAACAAAGACGGCAGATGCCCTTTTTGCAACCATAGTTTAACGACAAAAAGAAGTAACCTAGGTTATTTGGCTTCGTTTGGAGGATTTTTTGCAGTGATTTTTCTTGCACTGAATTATATCTTCGGCTCTTTTTTAACATCCATAAATTCCTGGTCTGCTTCCTTAGGAGTCGCATTCCCGACTACAGTCATGGTAGCAGGCATCTCAGCTCTTTTTGCAGGCCTTTTGGCAATGGTTAAAGATCTGAAGAAAGGAATGCTTGGATGTTTGGCAATTGTTCTTGGCCTTGGTATTGGTGTTCCAATGATATCAGGTGTGCCTGCGGTTTTGGGAAACATACCAGGCGTTGGCGGGATAGATGTAGGCTGCTATATCGATAAGATGATGTCTGGGGATTTCCAGAATATGAATTCCTGCTTCACACCTCCAGACGGAGGCGGGACCGAGAATATGCCAGGATATTCAGGGACTAAATCCTATAAAAGCTTGGAAATAACTTTTGGGGCAAAGAGGGAAAGTGGTAATGTGATTTCAGCTGTTTATGCAACCGAACCTTATACGATGGACATATCATTATCCAACCCTAACACAGAAGAAAGCGGGGTGAAGTTTACTGATGTGAAACTTTTCGAAGTGGTGATGACTAAAAATGGTTTCGTGGAAACAAAGGAAACTAAATGCGGTGATTCAAATCATATAGACAGCTCTTGTCCCATTAGTCTACCTGCCGACGTTTGCTCCAAATCTAATCCATGTCTAATAAAGCCGGAAGAGGAGATGACAGCTTATACTGAGTTTCCAGGCCCCGGGAGCTTTTACCTTGCTGAGGAGAATAGCCTTGCTCAGGAGAACCAAGGAATACCTTGCAGAATCTACTATGAAAGAAGGGTTGTAAGGTATGAAAGAGATGCGTGGGGAGCATTGCAGGAAATTGAAGAATGGTCTGAAACCGAAAGAACTCTTACAAGCGTAAGTTTTTACGTCAACACGACATACGTTCAGAATGTCACACACGAAAGGACTCTGGCTGTTGCAGCATCATATGACGATATGCTGAGGCTTGATGACGATGCAAATCTCAAAAAGGAAGTTTATACATTGGATTCTCCAACACCTGGCCCGATAGACATGCTGATTGACTTTACCACTCCTTACTACTTGGGCCAAAGGAATCCGGATAAAATAAGTTTGGAAGTTTGGGTAGCTAATAAAGGACAAGGAAAAATTGAGCCTGGCAATATAACCATAACTACTGTAGGTGACTTCCCTACTGGGAATTTCCCTGCTTGGCTAGCTCCTGATGACCAAAGCAGCACTTGGAGCGATACTGGGAGATGCAAATTCAGCGATGGTGTAATAACAATCAGTAAGTTTTCTGACAACTTCCTGAAGCTCAAAAATCCTATCAAGTACGTGTGCGATTTCAACATTTATCCGGAAGAATATCCTGGATATTCAGAAGGAAATCCTGCTGCATATCAGACAGTCAAATTCATTGGATGGATGCAATACACTTATTCCCAAAGCGCTATAACCCAGTCGCAGAGTGTGGACAGGAGTTTTTGCGACTAAGTTGGTTGAATTCTAAGATATCAAATTGTTTTCCCAAATTTCGACTGGACCTTTCCAATAGCTGCGCGAAGCGATGATATCCAAATCGCCATCATTACCGATATCACCTAACACTCCGCTGTATATGCCATCATCATATATTTCCATAGATTCCCAGCTCGACCCGTCGCCGTTGTTCAGATACAATATGAGAGGGAATGGGGCTGGGATGTAGCTATCTGGTGGCTCTCTTTCAAACCTTCCTGCTACCACGTCCAGATCTCCGTCAAGATCCATGTCAGCTACCTCAAGAGTATGACAGTAACCAAAAGGATCAACTATGATATGCTCGGTCCAAGGTCCGTTCTTTGGATCAGATGCACTATACCATGAAATTGGATAACCAGGCATTTCGTTTTGAGCGATTACAACATCCAAGCGGCCGTTCCCATCGATGTCTCCGACACTAACTTTTGTATTGTCATCCCCCCAAAATCCTGTGTCCTGGTTCCACCACTTATCGGCTATATTGTACTCTGTCCACGCGCCGTACTGCAGGTCGTCTGGTGTCCCTATCCAGAAGCCGTTGAGCACAATGTCCAGATTTCCGTCTCCGTCAAGGTCTGCCACATCCAATCCGTCTTTGTTATTAGAATATCCGGCCGAATGCTGGAATGTTATGGTCTTCACTTTAGTCCAAGATGTTGGTGAATTTTGCAAAAAGACGGAAGCGGTTTCAGGTGTACGTGATACGACATCAAGCTTCCCGTCATTATTCATATCAGCAATCATCAAATCTTTTGAAACCCCACTATCAGTCCCTATATGATGACTTGCCCATGTGTTTGTCGGACTTTGCGGCATGGGATTTTCGAACCACAAGACGTTGCCACCGCCATCCACCGATACAACATCAAGGTAACCATCGCTGTCGATGTCGGCGCTATCTATCTCGCCAGATTGCATATCAAAAGAGCTTAAAGTGTATTTGTCCCAATTAGGATACCTGTACCATGCCAATCCTACTCCCCCTATCGCTGCAATTATATCATCATAGTCATCGTCGTTGACATCGCCAACTGATCTCAAATATGCGCAACTACTCAATTCTCCACAATTGGGATATTCCAAATACTCTAGGGTTTTAGAGTCGTCGACAATAACATGAGTAAAACTCAACTCGCCAGTAATCGGTACAATTGAAAGGTCATTGCGCCAAACGTGCACGTATTGATACTCGTTCCATCCGATGCTCACGATATCAAGGTCTCCGTCGCCATCAAGATCAGAGACACGTGCTCCCAGATGACTCTCCTTTCCAGTATCAGCAACCATATTTTCAAAATTACCTGTCCCATCATTCACAAATACTATGATGCGTTTCTGCGACTGGCATGATGGGTTTCCCATCTCTCCGCTAACAATGTCAATATTTCCGTCAAGATCCATGTCACCTACTGACATGCTGTTCAGCGAGCATGCATCGCTCATGAGCGTATTCTTAGTCCAACTTCCAGTCAGAGGATTGGCGGGTGCCTTGAACCAGTAGATACTAGCGTCAGGTGAAACAGGATAAATTTCTTCAGAAACTGCAATGTCATTATTCCCATCTTTGTCAAAATCTCCAATGGCGAAGCGGTCAGGAAGATTGTTAATCTGACCGATTTCATATCTTTGCCAAAATCCAGTGCCGTCACCTGGGTTCTTCCACCATGCAACATTTACAGAATCATGCCCTCCTACAACATCCAAATAGCCATCACCATCTATATCTCCTGTTGCATATCCGTAACCGTCATCAATTATTTTGACGCGGGGCCAGTTGCCGCTAGCCGGATTTGATGGTATGGAGAAGTAATAGATGCCGTCACCGCCACCGATTAGGATTTCCGGCTTTCCACCAGGAACAATTTGAGCGACTTCATATTCCTGACTCCACAGATGATCTGTCTTTGGTATGTTTCCTATCAAAGTCCTGCTCCATGATGTGCCGCCCGTATTCTGCTCTTCCAACCAGTATATGTTGACATTACCGCTTACTTCTTCGCCTTCCGCAATCACATCGCCGTATTGATCTCCATCAACATCTACAATCGCGAATGCATCTGTCCAATCCCAGGGAAATTCAATTCGTTGCCATGTCCCCTCCATATTCCCACCAGGATTCTTGTAGAGCATATTGTGAGCTACTATGTCTTTGAAGCCATCACCAGTCAAGTCCCCCATAGCAAGACCAAAGAAATAGCCAGGACCATTAGGAAAATCTATTCGAGGCGGCATGTCATTGTCTACTTGGATGTACTTGAAACTCATCTCTTTTGGTTGCGGTGTTGGAGTGGGAGCAGTTTCTGAACAGCAGCACGTCCCTGAACATTCATAGTTCCCATTGGGATTAGGAGTACCTGATGAGCAGGTTGCTGTGGAGCCACCACCACCATCTTTTAGTGCCCAACTATCCCAAGCCGCCCAATCACCATCAGAAGTATAAGATCCGTAATTGTAAAGTGCGAACCCAACAACATTTGGATATGAAGTGACAGGCCAAGCATCTATCCAACTTATAAGTTCCGCAGCATTCCCGCTATTATCACTTTCTATGTCTATAATAACAGGTATATTTGTATTAGCCATGAATTGTGTCATCTGTGTATTGAAACTAGATTGACCAGAATTAACCCCAATCCCTGTTACGTGATAATCCATTCCAGTCATTTGCGGCAGATATAAAGTGTTAAAGTTATACCAGACAGCGGGTGTGAATGTTGCAAGTTTCACACCTATATTGTGCAAAGCGGTTGCTTCTTCATTCCAGAAATTTACCATGTTCATATTCATTTGCCCAGTTGCAGGGTCCGCACTATTTGCAGTGATGTCTTCGGTGTCGTCTTGAACACCGTAGAAACCCATCTGTGCAATTTTTACAATATTCTTAATTATAGCCGCACGATTAGAGCTTGTACTTACATCAACTTTGGCATTAGCATGTCCGGTTGCATCATCGCCTGAGCTAAAAGTACCAACCCAAGCCCATAAACGCAAACGACTATCCACTGAAGCTAATAAATTAAGGTCGGCCGCCACTTGAGATTGAGAAACTAATATACCGATTTCACCATCAGGAACAATTCCAGTTAATGCTGGATCATCAGATGGATTGGGATAGCCTACAGACAAAAAGACATTGAAAATTTTATGTGAAACAAGGTTCTGTAGCATTGCAGTATTAATTTCACTTTGATACACCCAAACGGCATTAAACATAGGGCCACCGTTACCTCCACCTGTAGTTCCACCTGACCTGCATGCTCCGGAATAACCTGCACCGAACTGCAATTGGCACTGAGTATTGCAATCTTGAGAAGATGGAGGAGGATTCGGTGATGTCCCTATGCATTGCTCAAGAGTTGGTGCATTTATCCCAGCATCTGTACAGCCAGGAGCGAATCTATCCCAGTCTCCTGGACATTGGTTGCTCTGCATGCACCTCTCGCAGTAGCTAGAAAGTTTTTCAGAGCAGGATGCCTCTGTTATCGTGCCTAGCCCGAGCGGGATGTTTCGGCCTATTATTGCAACTGCGGCGAACGCGATTAGCCCGATCAGGACTATCAGAAATAATGTGTTGACTGCTACTGCTTTTGCCATATAATAATTATTTGTCATTTGAAGTATAATTTTTTATAAAATTTCATTGTTGAATTTTACATCTATGACTTCTTCACAGGTTGCGAGCAGCTTCTTGTTGGTGGTTCAGCGTCATAATTGCCAGAGAAAACGTAGAAATTGAGTCCGATGTATCTATTTTTTGTAGTCATTTCATTGTAATCATAAACCATATATTGCTTGGAAGTGTCTCTGACATTCACCAAAACGCTCGCTGCGAAAGTCGAGTTGCAATCTGGGTCGTATTGGATGCTTCCTACCGACAAACTGAATGAGACTCCCATAGATGAATAATGGCTGTTCAAATCGCTCTGCAAGTTAGATATCTCTGTACTTAAGGCTGCGCTTATCGTCTCTTTGAGATCAGTGCAATAGTGGGAACCAATGACATTGTCAATTGAAATCCGGATTCTGTCCACGTCGATGAAATTTTCCCTTCCCAATTCATAGATTCTGAAAAAACCTGTGTCAACCTGCACTCCGACGTTTGGATCGTCACTGATTTGATAGTTCGTTACCGAGTATCTCATCTTGTCTGATGTTGAGACGCTGAGCCTGCCCGAGTCCTCATCTATCTCAGCGGTGAATGATGGGAAGGTGACCTTGTCAAATTGCCTCAGGTATTCGCTGAATATGCTGAGGAGAGAACTACTGAGCCTGGTTCTGTAATCCGGATAGTCTGTCTCTGTATAGACTCTCCAGTATGGGATGCAGCTGTAAGACTGGACGTCGAGACTGTCGTAGCCGCCCCTGCTGGCAGTATAGTAAGAAGCTTGATAATAGGAATATGTTGCAGCCGGCGGCAATGCCCTCTTCACAAACTCCAATTCGTTTATTGACTGGACTATTAAGGTTTCCCCTGCTACCCTCGTGGAAAACTCTGAACGAATAACAAAGTTTGCCAGATAAACTCCTTCAACAGCAATGGCGACAACTATCCCTATGAGGGCGATTGCCAATGGTCCAATTCCTTTTTTCATTCAATCACCAAAGTCAGTGTATCGGTCAATCTGTCCGGATTGTACGGGAGGACTATCTTCGCCTGGGCAGAATATTTCACAGGGGTGCAGCCTTGCTTCATCGCTATGTTATTAGTGTAGTTAATAGCGCTGGACAGTTTGTAGCATTTGTTGTCTGTAATCTTATCCAGCTCGGCTTTGACATAACTTATCACTAACGGATCTTTGGCTTGCAGGCTGTATGATATGTCATTGTATACAAAATCTCCCCCATGGGTCTTTGACAGTAATGTCAAGAGATATGATTGAGCATTGTCATAGTTGTAAGCACGCTCCACGGTCACGATGGTGTGCATCTTTAAAATTCCTATCGGGAGGAGGAACATGGCGACTATTCCGATAAAAACAATTATCCCAATCGCAGCTATTGTGAATATTAGGAAGCCTTTCATTTGATCACCTAGAAAAACAACTCCGCCATACCTATTGTCATCTTCCCGCTGTGGATTTCAGTATCGGATACGCGGATTGCAACGGAAAAATCTCTTACAGATGGATTTATCTGATCTTCCACCCCTTCTGTAAAGCATTGATACAACTTCTGCCAATCCCATCCGCATAAACCCAGGTTCGGTATTGGGAAACAAGTTATTCTGAACATCATTGTTGGCTCAATGCTGAAAGTAGATTCAAGGCAGCTGAATAATTCAGCTGAAGCAGTGCCGCCGACTTTATCTGGAATGAGGACTGCACTCCATTTTTGATTTGTCTCCAAATCTGTTATTTCAACAACTGCAATTGCATCTGGATACCATATGTCTAGATTTTGAAGCTGACCTGCGTCTAGTTTGGATTTGTCGAAGACTCCTCTCTGAACCTGGTAATCACCAAGCGCAGCTTGGAACGTGCAGCCAGTAGTCTCTGGTGCTCCGCATTCTGCCTCATCCGCGCGGCCGCCACAAGGTTTTGATACCCCTCTGCAGCCAAACCATTCAGTGCAATGCTCTACAGATGGTTCTCCTCCTGCACCCCAGCAGCGTTCCTGGCAGTCTGCCTGTGAACTATCTGGATCGCATGTTGGAGGCAAACTTTCAATTGTTTCCCCGCAACCACACCAATCACAACCCAATTGACTTTCACAACCATTTCTATCGGAATCAAAGTCATCGCAGGTTTTTGGCGTGCCAGAGCAGGACAAAGACTTGCCATAAGCAATATCAGAACTCATCAAAACTTGGCCGAGATTGATGGCGTGGACTTCTGCTTCATTGACTCTCAATAAAACAGTCACCTCCTGTATCCTTGTATAAAGGAGGAAATAGACGAATGCTGCTGCACCTACAAGGAGTAGGCCACCAAACACTTCTGAAAATGGTATTTCTATTCCCTTTCTGTCCATGAAGCATCCACCTCATATCTGTCCTGAGATTTGCTGATGAAAAAGGAATTGACACTTCCGAAGGAATTCGTGGGATCTATCGGGACTGTTGCTATGCCTGGGACCCTCTCCAAAAGTTTTCCTCCCTCCTCTTCTGACATGGCTACTACAACTACCCTATTCTCGATATCAAGATCATAGTGGTAGTTTGATGGGTAGTAGGAGATTTTTATCGAATCAGGAGCCGCCCCGCTTATTGAAATTAAACCAGCCAGCTCTTTTGCTACGACTGTGGGGGACGAAAGCGATACTTCCTTCCAAATCAAATCGACTATCGATGGCAAGACCGTGAAGAAGAGAGTCAGAGTGGCCACAGTTATAACAACCAAGCCAATTGTGTTTATTGTCGCGTCTCCTTTCATGCCTAATCCCCCGGCAGCGGAAAAGTCTGCTTGCATTTATCTGCATTCGGCTCCGTAATCTCAAATTCTTCGCATCCGATTTTTGGGTTGGTAGTTTCCCAGTCATTAGGCTTGCAATCGCGATAATTGCATACAGCCCACCTTTCGCAGTAGTTTGCAAACTTGATGGCGCAGGCCTCCCTGGACAACTGTACGTTCTCGAGCTTGACCCATTGCCAGAATACTATAAGGGAGAAGAATATCATCATCCCGATTACGACGACTAGAAATAAGGTATTGGTCGCGAGAGCCTTCGGCATAATTAATTATTTGCTTTATGGGATAATTATTGTTAAGATATCGGGACGTGGAGACTTGAACACTCTGGGACGGTTGGCTCCACTACCACATCCTTGCATTTAGGTTCATAATTGCCCCATCCGTCCTGAGGTGGATGTTGTTCTCCGGCTATTGACCAATCCCAGCAGTACTGCAACTTCCTGGCCTCGCAATATTCCTTGCTTGCGGTGCCTGAGAATATACCGGTTTGGGTGAAGAACATGAATGCTATTACTGCTATGACTATTATGGCAAAGATTAAAGCAACGATGTAAGGAATTGGGACTGCTCCTTTTCTCACAAAATCGCCGAAAGAATTTTTCTTATCATCAACGCAAGGCACATGTGCCACTAGGTGCACCATCACAAAGGCCGCCAGCACACTGAGCGTCTGTTGAGCATTGGGCTCCATTTACCAAAAATCCTTGTGACAATCTGCAATCGTAATAGGTTGGCTCTCCTTTGGCCAATGACACACATGATGGCGAGTAAGATTGCCAATCTGCCGCTGCAGTACTTCCAGCAGGATTGCAAGTGACAGCATACGCACATGCTGACCATGTTGTACAAAATCTGTTTATATCCGAATTGCATGTGCCTTCTGTGGTTTGTCCTGGTAATTTCCCACCAAGAACAAAGAACCAGAATGCAAGTAATCCGACAACTATTATTCCCAGAATCAAAGCAATGATGTAAGGAACTGGGACGTCTCCTTTTCTCATAAAATAATTTTGTTTTTTCCTGCTTATTAACCTTATGTTTTGATAATCTTACATTTAAAATTCTATAAATTATTGTCAAACTTGATAAAAATAAAAACTCTATCTTGCACTACCGCCACTTACACAGCAACAAATTTCTAGGCCGATTGTGCAATCTAAGCAATTACTGCAAAAACAGCTTCCTGTGCAATCCTTTACTAGATCACATCCTCCACCATAGTAACTTGCACAGGTTTGAGTAGGTGATGGAGGTGGGGATGAGGTTGAGCTGCAAACACAGTTCGTGGTGTCGCAATGGCCACCTGTACCACAATCACTATCAATTTCACATTCTGCTCCACAGTCTTTCATGCAAGGGTCGGCACAGCCTTGATTTGGATTTGGTGTGCATTCAGAGGTGCAGACTCCGCTGGAGCAGATGTAGCGGCCGGCTAGATAGCAGCCATGGCTAGCGACACCCATGCAATGTGCATATTGGCAGGTGCCGCAGTCGTCGTTGCTTGTGCATGCTTGGTAGGAAGCGGGGCCGAACACTTTCAGTGAAGATGTCACATCATTGAAGTGCAAACTCGAGGACTCACCAAAAACTATTAAAATATTTCCTCCATAATCTTTATTTTCGTATAGCAAAGCATTGCACCCTTCTTTTACTTTTATTGAAGAGGCGCAATCCTCCCATTTACCTGTGCAAGCAGGAAACGGCCAAAATCCACATGGCCATGGAACCCAGCAAGGACCTTCTATAGTAGATAAGTCAGAAACAGCAGAAGTAATAATTTTGCTTGACCCTCCATAATTTTCATTCTCGTATAGAGTTGCCTCACAACCTACAGGGCCATCTATTCTAATGGACGACACTGCATCACCGAGTCCCAAGGAGGTGGAGTCTCCAGCGATTGATAAGCTTCTGCCGCCATAATTTGCATTCTCAAAAAGCGTTGCGGCCCAGCCAGACGGAAGCCTGACAGAAGATGCTTTATTATCAAAGGAATTATCTGCTAAGTTATCATCGTCTTTTGTAAACGGAATTGGAGTTCCCCCAAAATTATCATTTTCAAATAGCTCAACTGAAGGTGGAAGAATCCCGTATGAAAAACTAAATGCTGACTCATCACCATTTGAGACATCAATGCAGCTAATGAAAAATTGATCATCGCAAAAAAGGTCGCCTGTTTTGCACTCACTCTCATCAGCCAAACCCTCTTTAAAATCGCCCGATGGACATCTGATGGTGAATCCTTGCCAAGTCCAACCTCCATCATGCCTTTGCAATATCTTTGGTTTGACTAGCACATCAACATCAGCATCTTTAACATGAATCCTGTTCCAGTTATCCCTAACAAGCTGGGCTTGCAACGACTGTCCTTTATTAATGGTTATATAAGGCGGGAAAGAAATTGCTGAAACTACTTTTCTGCTGCCTGGATTCGTTGCACCTCCTTGATCGTGAGATGAAAAAATGTACATTTCAGAATCTGACGGGACTGTGAAGCTATCTACAGCCTTACTATAAGTTTTTTTGTCAAATTCAGAACCTATTTGGCAATCTTTACCATCAGGTGGATTGCTGACGTCCAATAGAGCAGGATCAATTAAGAGAAGATCATAACTTGACGTCCCAAGAAAGTATGTGATGCCCCAGGCTATTGGGCAGACAATTGCTGTAGCTACTACGCCTACTCCTGAAGGCCATGTTATCATTAGTATTCCAACGCAAGCCATTCCAATAGAAGTCCCAGACGCTGTTCCTACTCCTATTTTTCTCCAAGTGTCTCCAAATTCTGGCGTGTCTAATGGCACTAAGCAGTTGAAATCAATTCTGCCTATGGTCTTCGTAAAAGTTTTCTTAGCTGACTCTCTATCAACAAGGAATTCGACGGGATATAGCTGGGAAGCCCAGCCGCAAACGCTATCATAATTATTATCGTCTTTTAAGTCTATGTTGACGTCATCATCAGGAATGGGATCGCAAAAATCTTCTTTGCAGGTTTTTATACTTCCGTCCAGTCCTCTGAATTCATAATTCTCTGGCAAATGATCGCATCCATTCACGCACCTATAGTAGGAGCATGCAATCGCGCGATCCATTTCAGTCTGCTTGCCAAAGAGCCAATCCATAAATGCAAAAGCGTAGTCCTTGCCTGGCCCTAGAACTATCCAACTAAGAAAAAGTACAGCTCCTATAAGAATGACCAATTGTGCCGTTGTTGGTACAGCGATACCTTTCCCCATATAGCCACTAATTAGATTTTATTTTTATTCTATTTATCAATTGTTCAGAAGAACAATTTGGGCAACTACTAGATGAATTTACAGCAAAGAGGCAATGTGCATATTGGCAAGTGCCGCAGTCGTCGTTGCTTGTGCATGCTTTGGATTATTAAATGTCACAGATAACTTCACCATAGGATGGTGTAATTGTTTTGGCATCATAGCCATAGATGCTGTAAGTTCCACCCCCTTCCAAAGTGCAATGACCAATCAAACCCCAGAAATCAGGTTCAGAGCAAACCGCAGAATAGGGGACTACCAACTGGTAAGGAACAACGTTACCTGCAAGAGATTTTGGAATTTCACAATCTGTTTGAGCAAATTGAACAGAATACTGGTCATCGGGGCCGTAGCTTGCTCTCCCGAAAAGTTTTACCATAAAATCTCTATCAATTTCAACACTGGTACTGATGCTCACTGTGACAGGGTGGGCCATTGCATTGCCGTCGCAGACTTTGCTTTGACTGTCTTTAAAGGGATCACAAAAATCTTCCTTACATTTTTTGGGTTCTTCATCTTTGCAGGCTCCATCTTCCATTTCCACGCATATTTCAAGGTCTTTTATCTCCTGCGGCATGTTGTTACAGCCCTCTGTGCATCGGTGGTAGGCACATTCCATTGCATTCTGAAAATTGGCTATTTCTGCTGCTCCTTTAGATTCGAAATAATCAGCCAGCCAGGGGGCATAGTTCTCCAGCATTGCAAAAGCCCAGTTTTTGCCCTGGGTGAAAAGAAGCCCAAGAACTAAGATGACTGCAAGTAAGCAAAGGATTATTGTCACGACATGGGGAACTGGCATGTTCTTGCATTACCTCCAATTAGATTTTGTTCTTATCCTATATTTAATGGAGTTCACGTTCCCGTACCTACATGGCAAAACCAAGATAACGGTCCGAGCTTGTCGCAAACAGTTTTCATCAGTCCTTCCAAAGCAGAATCCATCCATTGCCCGATGGCAGGAACCATCCTTGAAAAGATTATTATCAAAATGACCAGGCAGACTATTGCAAGAATCAGCCAGCCAACAGTGGTCAAAGCTATGCCTTTCATATTCCACCTATCAGTACCCTCTTAATAAAATCTGTAGCTACGACAAGATATAATACTACCAGAAAAAAAAGCAGAATCAGCAATACGACAAAATACAGTATGCGATCGGTCACTCCCTTCATCATCCCACCCTCAGCATCGACGGCAACATCGAGTTGAACATCAAGTAAAGCACAACTGCCAGAACTGCATATATGATTATCGCTAAAATCAAGGTCTTGCCTATTGAGAATCTCTGGAGCAGGTTCTCCTCGCCGTTGTTTATCCTGCTTATGAATGTCGCAATCATAGAGACAATCTCGATGAGGTAAATGCCAACTACTAACTGGAACACATGGATAGGCATCATCTGGTTTATGTTTATCAGAGATGTAAGGACTTCTCCCCCTGCCATGCCCGCCGCACCAGAACTTCCCAACGACTTCAGAGTCTCGGCTACCTTTTCTGAGAAGGTGACCATCAGTTCCATCATCGCAGCCGTCAGAGAGACGACCACCCCGGAAGTCAAAGGAGCCAAAAGCAATGACTGTATGGTCATGTCGGACGTCGACTCCGAGAGGACATCCTTCAAATCTTCTTCGACGGACCTCACGTCCTTCATATATTTTGATATTGAGATCATCGAATTCGACACGGAAATCATCCCTCTTTTAGAAATCTCTACAATTGCCTTCATGATTGCCTCTATGGTTCTAGATGGATAGAAAACTATCGCCCCAGACTCTTCATTGAACACGGACTGCTCGAAAGTCATGCCGAAACTCTCTATGTTATACAGCATCTTCTCGAAAAATTTCGAAATCTTCAGCTCTTTTATCTTCGGGGTTATGTCCCTCAGTGCCTTCTCTATCGGCATGCCCCTGCCGAGCTGGTTTCCCAGCTGGAAAAGAGCCTCGGCAAATTCCCCCTCTATAGCCGCGATCTCGTTCCTCAATTTTATTTTTTTCCAAACAGAGAGGATGCAGTAGATTGTTATGCCTGAGGCAATCCCTACAACTACTATCAGCGAGTTCGCCATCAGCGCAAAACTGAACACCCCTTTTGCTAGGGAAAGCTGGTAGGACCCGTAAATTATAAGTGGCAATGCAACTGCAATCGAGAGGAAAAATACCTTGTTGAAAAATTTCTCGTCCCTGAATTTCGGATGTTTTGATATGTCTGGCTGGTAGAATGAATAGGGCCTTCTTTCCAAAGTGCTTTTCATCATCCAAAACAGGGTCACCGGAAGGATGATGTCGTATCCTATTGCAAGAAAAGCTGGCTTCACCAAGTCCGGCATGAACATCGATATCAGTGGGAAGAAGATGAGGCCTATGATGGGGAGCAAGACTCCCATCGCATTCAAAATGCTTACAGGAGTTCTTAGGTCGTGAGCATATCTTCTCATCCTCTCTTTTGTCCCATCCAGGATAACGCTGACAGCCTCGTCCAGAGCCCTTTCTCTTCTCACCTCGGACTCGGACATGGATGATCTGATCAAGTTTATCGAATCGACGAACTCCTCATTCTCCCTTTTCCATTTCCCAGCAAAATCATTCAAAGCATCAGAGATCGAATCATACTTCCTCGTGTACAAATCCCAGATCATTTTTCTGAGGTCATAGGACAGGGGACCGGACAGGTTTGTGGCTGCAAACTTGATCGCATTCTCTATGTTCGGGATGATCCTCATCGCTATCGTCATATAGATTACACCCAGGACCATCTCCGAGCTTGCTTTTATCCTGAACATTGTAGAAAGATGGAACGGATATGTATACGTGTAGTAGAAGACGAGAAGGTCGAACACGGCTACCAGTACGACCACGACCTCGCTCAAGACATTTAGCGCGAAAGACAGCAGAAGGAAAAACACTGAGAAGAAAATCCCAGCCAGCATCGAAAAAGAAAAAGCCCCCTTCGGCGTGATCTCCAGATGAGCGAAATTTATTGCCTCACTATATTTTTTCTCCAGGCTGCTGCTAGGCGATATGTGGAATTTCTCTGATAGCTTGCAGAACCTTTCATAGACACTCTTCCTCTTGTAGATCACATCTTTCAAAAATTCTTCATACTCTTTTGGGATTTCCATTTTCAACTTCCTTTTATCCTCTCTTTAAACCATTCGAGCCATTTCTCATATACAATCTTGGAATCCATCTCACCAACTTCATTTCTCACCTTCTCGCCGATCAGATGGAAGTTCTCATTGCATTCAGATACAGACTCGGCCTCTATGATGTCCGTATTCTGAAGCTTCTCTGCGTACTCAACCATAGTTTCTTTTATCTTCCCCCTCAGCAATATGTTTTCCCAAACTGCGTCCCATCTGCCGTGCCATTCCCTCACACGCTTTGCGATATCATTGATGATTACGCTCTCTCCGTCAACCAGAACATCAGTCGGCTTCAGCCTGTCCTCTTTTGCAGAATATTCCATCAGAGGGACGAAGCCCCCCTCTTCCGAAGGATCATTTTTCCAGTTCTTCCTCAGCTCGGTCAGTTCAGTGACCCTTCTGAACCTGTGCAGCCCGTCAGGAGAGCGGAGCATGTTGCAGATGGTGATGATGTCGCATGCCTTGAAGCTTGTCGGCACTACTCCCAGATCATTGACAACCCTGTCGTAAACCCCGTATGCAGATTCAGCGTGTATGGTCCCGGCAACAAGATTGCTCAAGACCCCGATTCTCATCGCCTCAAAAAGCGCAGCGGCTTCTTTTGACCTAACCTCGCCGACGATCATGCATGCGTCGCCCAATCTCAAAGCAGTTCGGATGGCTTCTTCGGCCGGCAGCTCAGTTTCTATCCTTGTTATCACCGAACGGGATTTCAACCTTTCTATATTGTAGCCAAGGTCCCTCAATTGGGCAATTGGAAGCTCCAATGTGTCTTCGCTCAAAATAATCCTGAATTTTTTCATGATTTCAAGGAGCATGCTGCTCAGCAGAGAAGTCTTTCCTGACGCCCTTCCGCCTGCAATCAGGATGCACCTTCCTCCTTCTGCCAAAAAGCTCATCACTCCTGCATAAATTGGGTCGAACATATTTGCCCTGATGAAAAGTGGGAATGTCCACGGCTTCTCCCTGTGCCTTCTGAAGGCGAATGCCAGACCTTCCGGACTCAAAGTCTTTGTGATTGCGGCAACCCTTGCCCTCCCACCAGGTACCTGGAGCTCGGTGTCAAGAACGGGATTCGCCTCGTCCAAAGGCCTACCTGAATACATCCTGAACCTTGTAGCCCATGCTTCCGCATCCTCTTTTGTTGGGATGAGGTTCGTCTCACATTCCTCGAAATCGCTGTGCTGGATAAAAATTGGCGTCAGCCCGATCGGCGAATTGACAAAAATGTCCTGAATCTTATCGTCGGCCAATAGGATTTCCAAAATCCCGAATCCCGCAGTATGCCTTGCCAATATCGTCGCAAGGTCTTCGACCTCTGCATCTTTCAGAGACAGTCCCATGTTGTCTGAAATTTCTCTGATAAGCCCCTTCCCGATGTTCATGAAGACTTCTCTTGCCTTTTCCGGTTCTGCAAAATCCGCCTCCTTTGGTTTGTGCTCGACGAGGTACCTTCTTGCGCTGTCGAGTATGGTGTATTTTACTTCTGAGAGCCTGAACTCAGGCGGCGTGATATTGTAGATGTATCTGACCTTGCCAGGGACTTTGAAAATTTCGACTGTGATGTCCTTTGCAACCGTGTAGCTGTCTATCGCCTTGCTGTGCCTCGGCAGGGCTGCTATATATCGTGTAAGCATGAATCTTGGCCTTATCATCGGATGGAATATCATTCTGTAGAATTTCCTGTCCCCAAATCTGTATTCGTTCAGGAAAGGTTTTGCCTCTTTTATCAGTCTGCAGGATGACAATATTTTTTCGATTGGGAGAAGAGCTTTTTCCAGATAATCTTTGAAGCATTTTGAGACTTCTGGCCTCATGACATTTATCTTGGATGATTCGACCAGCCTCCTCAGTTTGATATAAGCGCCGACAGGGTCCTTTCTCAGAACTTGCTGGATCAGAAATTGGAGCTCTTCCAACCTTCGCGGGAAATATTTCTCGCATTCCCTTGGACCGAAATTTTCCACGCTCAGCAGGTCTTCCTCGCTCATGATTTTCCTGTAGGCGTTCGCAATTTCAATCAGCATCTTGACCTGATCAAAATCATATTCGGTTTCGATTGCCTCTGAGAATACAATTCTCTCCACTCCCTTTACTTCTATGAGCTTGTCTATGGTCTTGGCCATGCAGGCTTCGAAATCCTCTATGCTAGAGCCATAGATGCATCCCTGGCAGTTGACTCTCATCGTCCCCTCGGTGAAATCAAAATCGCAGACCATATATTAGATTTATCTTAAAAAAGCAAATTGTTTATTATGGCGTTCGAAAAAGCCTCCGATGCCAAGATTCTGGCGACCGAGCTCGTGAAGAGGATGAACGAGGACATGAGGAGAATCAGGATCCTGGAGGAAAGATTGGACAGCGAAGAAAGCAGGATGAGGAACATAGAGGAGACTGTTCTTGACCAAATCGAAACTCTTAGGATAAATGTTGACAGGATTGGCGAGAAGCTTGACAATATTTCTGAGAGGTTCAAAGGGATGGACAGCGAGATAGTCAGACTAAACAGGGAACTGGGGAAGACCGCGACGAAATCCGAAATCAAGACCTTGGAGAATTTCATAGACATATTGAATCCCATAACCTCGCGCTTTGTGACAAAGGACGAAATGGAAAGGGCAATTGAAGACAAAAGGAAGACTTAATTATTTTTAAAGAGAAACAATATATAAGGATAAGATGCTGTTTTTCAAAAAGAGTCAATCTGAAAGTGCTGCTCCTGTCGGAAGAGGCGTGATACCGGCGGAGAAAATAAGAGAATTGTCTGCAAAGGGATTCACAGAGCCGGAGATAATTGACGTCCTAAGGAGAGAGGGGTTCTCGGCAGAAGAGATAGACAAGGGTCTTGTGCAGGTCTTGAAGTCGGGAGTCTCAGAACCTCGCCAGGACATTTCATTCCCACCAGTGGCCGAGGAACCAGTTTCCATGCCAACTATTGAAGATTTTCAATCAAAGTCCAACATGCCTGCTGTGCCTGAGACCACATTGCCTCAAGAATATTATTACCCGCAGACTCCTCCGTCTGAAGATTACATCAATGCTTTGGTCGGCGAGAGGATGGGCGAGGTCAAGCAGTGGGCCGGGGAATTCTCATTGAAGACAGGCGAGTTGGAAAAAAAGATTGAGCAGATATCGAACCAGATCAACAATTTGGGTCAGGTGAGGCCGAACGAGCAGCAGCTGATACTGACAAAGATTGACGCGCTTAAGATGACCGTAGATGATATCGAAACGAAACTGGGGAGCTTGGAAAGAGCATTCAAGGAGACTTTGCCTGCTCTGATAGAGTCTGTAAGGGCTCTGACTGACTTGGTCCAGAGATTGAAGAGAGAAGCTTAAGTTTTGGATTTACTAATTTTTATTCATGGAGCCTCAGGAAATAATTGATGCGATAATAAACTTCATTCATAGCATATTCTTCTTCCCAAAAGATTGGCTGGCATGGCCCACTATTTTATCGGCAGTGATATTGCCTGTAGTTTTGCTTTGGTATGCCTTTTACAAAATTTTGGAGCGCTTGGGGATTTTCAGATATAAAAGAGGAATAAATGCTGTAATTGCCGGTGTGATATCTTTCCTTATGATTCCAATAGCGCCTGTCACATTATTCTTTTCTGTAGGTGCGATAGCTCTAATCGGCCTCAGGAGTTGGAAGAGCAGGATCGCTTTCATTGCAGTCTTTCTTATATTCTACTTCTTAGTCATGCCGTTTCTGTCTACAATCCAACTTTAAATAAATATAATCACAAATTAGTTATTAGTTGATATGGACAAGAAAATTGGCTTTTTGATTGTTTTAACGTTGGTTTTAATACAGTTATCAGCCTTGGTCTATGCGCAAGTAGATGTTACTTCTGGGGTAAATGCTTTTTTGGATATCATTGGCATTCCTAGAGAGTGGCAGAAGATGCCAGAGCTTCTATACTATTTCATTGTACCTTTCCTAGGGATATGGGCGATAGTTCTTGGATTTTTAAGAATTATTCCAATATTTCGATATCATTCGAGAATTGAATATGTAATAACTTTTGCCATAGCTTTTTCAACCGTATGGCCAACTGGATGGCTAATGCTTGCAGTAAAAGCTATGTTTGTTATTATAGGAGTTGTAACTGTTTTTGCTTTTGGAATTCTGTTCCTTTTTGGAGTATTAATTTATGCATGGCTAACAGGAAAGGGGTTTTGGGGTTTCGGTGGGGGCAGTGGTGGTACCGTGCATCAGTTAGATCAAATTAAACGCGATAAAGCGAACTTGGCAGTTCAAATTCAAAAATGGGAGCAAGAAAAGATGAAATTGCAGAAGGGAGACCCAAAGCTTATTGAACTAGAGCATAAAATTGCCGTGGCTAATGCGAAAAAAGACGCTTTAACTGAGGCCGAAAAATCGATTGCATAAAATTAATAATTTTTTAAATATTAGTTTGCTTCACCATATGCAGGTTTATACCACTAACGGATACTTCAGAAATTTATCTTTTCTACTCAATTATTCTATTGTGGCCAAGATAACAAAAGACAAGCTGCGCAAACTTAGTGAATTGCTTAGCAACATTATGAAGCATAGCATAAGAGTACAAGAAATAGACAGACAAATAGATGAGGTTATCGAAGAAAAACTTAAAGCTTTTAGAAGAATTGCCGGATAAACTTTCCAATCTTTGATCAATATGCTCACTATGGAAAAGAAGGAATTGGAAAAGATACCAACACCATTTTTTAAGAAAATCAAATTATTTTTGTTAAATAAAAGAATCTAATGATTGCAGTTATTCACGTCACACCAGCAAGCCGCACCTTCGATTTTATAATGAGTTACTTTTGCACCCACGTAACAACCAGCTTTACAGTTATCATCATTAAGGGGAGGATTCAGAGGACTTTGTAAGTATCCCAATACCCAGTTTTCTTTACAAAATATATTAGTTGAAAGTGGTCTCGAATTTGAGAATGAATTCATAATCTTGTCCACAACCTGAGGATTATTATGAAGATAAATTATTGCAAAAAATAAAATCAACCCCAAAAATATCCATTTTAAAGGTATTTTGTGCCTAGTATATGAACTCGAAATTCCACGATATCTTTGTTGTTGACTCCTATAATTATCCCAAACAGGCATATTACAAAATATGCAAGAGTTTCTTTCATTTGGCGTATGAACTCCAAAGTAGTGTAAAAACTTCCTGAAATTCATAATTAGCAATACTTTAATTAAGTTAAAAAGCTTGTCCAGAAACCCAGAAACGAGCAAATCAGCCATCAAGTTTTTTTATGTATTTAGTAAAAATCACCGTCTAATCCGGATCATTCAATAGAGACTATTTTAAAGGAATAGGATTTTAACTTTCTTAGTAAAACTAAAACCTACAAGTATTGGAAGAGGTTCAAGCTATGGAAAGAGATGGATGAAAAGTTA
>DATEUU010000056.1:0-4870 GCA_035283025.1 archaeon
CCCAACCCCAGCAGGCGAGAAACAAACCTTTCAGGATTATAAACTTCCAAATCTTCAATTTTTTCTCCGATTCCGATAAATTTGACTTTGGCACCCGTGACCGATGTTGCGGCAAGCGCCCCACCTGCCTTTGCAGTCCCATCCATTTTTGTAATAACGACTCCAGTGATTCCGACCAATTTGTTGAACGCCTCGCTCTGGACTCTTGCTATCTTTCCCAAATCTGCAGGAATGGCGAGCAGTACTTCGTCTGGCTTGATTGTCTCACCTAATTTTTTCAGTTCATTCGCCAGTTCGGAATCCAAAGCGTTTCTACCAGCAGTGTCAAAAATGACTACATCAAAATTTTTGAATTTCTCAATCCCATCCTTTGCTCCCTTGTAGGGGTCCAACCCGGAATCAGAATATACAGGAGCATTTATCTGCTTGCCCAGCTGAATCAGCTGGTCGATAGCTGCTGGCCTGTGGTAGTCCAATGCAACCAGCGCGGGTTTCAATCCCTGCTTTTGGAAGTATTTCGCCAATTTAGCTATGCTGGTCGTTTTTCCAGAACCGAACAAGCCAACAAACATTATTCTCTTTTTGCCTATCAGGCCTGCTGGTTTCTCTCCCAGCAGTTTGACTAGCTCTTCATAAATCACTTTCAGCACATATTCTCGCAGAGTCAACCCAGCAGGAATCTTCTCTTCTAGGCATTTCCTCCTTATCGAACCTGTCAACTCATCTGCGAGTTTCATGTCAACATCAGACTGCAGAAGGATAGTTTTCAATTCTTGCAGGATTTCTTCCACCGATTTCTTGTCAATCGTGGTTCCTGTAACGATTTTCCTTATCAGATTGCTCAAATTCTTGCCTAAATTGTCAAACATTAGATCAACCTATCAACAAATTCTTTTGCATCAAACTTTATAAAATCAGAGTATTCCTGTCCCGTGCTCAAGAACAGAATCGGCCTCTTGATCTCATAAGTGACCGAGAGTACCGCTCCTCCCTTTTCGTTCACATCTATTTTGGTAAAGATGACGCCGTCCAGTCCAACTTCATTGAACACCCTGGCCTGCAGAACCGCGTCATTCCCTGTCATAGAATCTATGACCAATATCTTGAAATCAGGTTTGTTCACTCTTATAATTTTTTGCATCTGCTCCATCAAATTGCGATTTGTGTGAGCTCTCCCAGCGGAATCTATCAGCACAAAATCTATTCCATTAGCCTTTGCATGCTCTATGGCATCGAATGCGACCGCAGCAGGATCCGCATTGTACTTGTGCTTTATGACTTTCACACCAATCTTATTCGCATGGACCTCCAACTGCTCTATTGAGGCTGCACGGAAAGTGTCAGATGCGGCAAAAACGCAAGTTTTGCCATTCTCCAGCAGCCATTTGCCAACTTTTGCCAAGGATGTAGTCTTCCCGCTACCGTTGAATCCAAGGAATAGCAATACAACAGGCTTTTTATTTTCAGCCACTTTCTTCAGATCAATTTCTGGCACTGAAAGAACTTCCAGAAGGCTCTGCCTCAAAGAATCTATGACAGCTTCCTTCTCTTTTCCTTTTTTTATCTCCCTTCCAACCAAGTTCTTCTTCAAATCACTTTTGATTTTCTCTGCAACTTCATAAGCGACATCCGATTCTATGAGGCCATTCTCCAATTCATTCAAAACAGGTTCCAAATCTTCTTCTTCCAGCTTCTTTTCTGTTACTTTTTTTACTATCTTCTCCGTCAATTTTTTAAACAAACTCTTTTTTTCCATTGGCTTGGCTTCGACAATTTCCGGTTTTGCCTCCTCAATAGTCTTCTCTATTTCCTTCTCTATCTCCTCTTTTACTTCGGGTATTTCCTTTTCTATTATCGGCTTTACTTCTTCAATTATCTCCTCAGGCTTTTTCTCCTCTACAGGAATTTCCTCAATTTTCTTTTCCAGCTCTTCCTTTACGGCTTCGACCTTTTCCGCAACTTCCTCTTTCTTCTTGAATTTTTCAGAAATCGACTCTATCGCATTCGAAAGCTTCTTTTTTAGAAAACCAAACATTTAACCTGCCCCTGGCATTTTTTCTGATAATTCTTGGATTTCCTGTCCAAGCTGCTCCAGACTTGAGGAAATTTCAGCTATGCCCATTTGTATCGAGTTCAAACCATTCTCGATATCCGACTTCCTCTTAGTCAGCATTTGCTTGCCTTCTCCAGGATTTTTTTCTATGGCAACATTCGCCCCAATCTCTACAATCAGCTTATCCTTTTCCGCAACCTTTCCAACTGTATAAACACCCGAGCCTATGGGGAATAAAATCTCATTCTTGCTCTTCTCTATTTCATCTATGCTCTGAATGGCATTTTGAACTTCTAAGAACCTCGAAGTCATCATATCCCTCTGCTTCAGGAGAGAATCTAGCTTAGACTCAAGTATCCTGTATGTCAGTATCTTCTCTTGCAACTCTTTTTTATCTGCCATTGAACCCCAATTTTAATTTGCAAAGTTAACTTAATAATAAATATGGAAGTTAAAATACTGCTCCTAATTTTGGTTGTTTTTATCCTATTTATCTCTTCCTCCCTTGCAGCAAATCCGGATATTGTTGTGATAAACTTGAATTCGACCCAGACATGGTGGAACGATTCTATTCTAGTAAACGGAGTAGCTACCTATTCTAATGGGAACCCTATAAGCGGTTCCAGCGTTTCAGTAAAGCTGGACGGAGTCGCAAATTGCACTACTTCCACTCTCCCAAACGGCAACTATAACTGCAGCTTTTTCGCCCCTCTTAATCTCGGAACTTATACAGTTTCAGTCAATGTCACGAATTCAACAGGATCAAGCTTCACGAATTCGACCAGCCTGACCGTCAAAATGAAATACGGGCAGGTTCCGATAGGAAAAAGCGACAGGATGACTTACGAGCAGCCGATGCTGATCCAAGACATATCGGGCAAGATAAAAGTCGTCTGGGCAAGGATAACAGTCTGGAGAGGCTAATTCACCACTGAAATAAGTTCCAAATCTATATCAGCAGCTATTCTTCGAAAAAAGATTATGCCTACTGTCAGCATCTTCACTTTCGACAAATTGTCAAACGTCTATGACATCTGCAAGTTATTGGACGGGAAGAAATTTATCGAAGCTTGGATAAATGCAAAGCCTAGCAAATACAACAAGGACGAGGCATTCATACAGTTCTGGCACTATGAGGATGTGGAGGAGAACTTGAACAAATTTTTTTCCGAGGAGGATGCTTATGAAATCGTCTCATTTTTGAAGGAGAATGGAAAGAGCAAAGTCCTGAGAAGGACTTACTGCTTCATCAATACCAGGGCAAAAACTTTTGAAATATACAGGGGTCCAGATCAAAAGACCTATGAGATTATTTCAATTTTTGAAAACTTGCTGGGTGCGAAATTTGCCTCATTGAAACTAAAGTCCGATGATTTGCAGAGGATCTACTCTAATCATTCCTTAGAGCTGAAGCAGGTGATGTTCAAGAATGTGGAAGGTTTGATATACGACATTTTGAGGGGCAACTTCCTTGAACAGAATAAAAAATTCAAAGAATGTCTGGAGAAATTCCCTGACTGCTTGAGGGTCATCAGTTTCAGGCCAAAAATAAAGTTTCTCAACAATTACAACAAGTACCAGGTCACTATAAACGGCGATAAGGGCACCATAAGGCTTTCCGAGGGCATGTTCAGCTGGAGACCCAGGTATGAAATTCGCCAAATAGTCTTCATAGTTGCAGCAACAATCGGCCTGATTGCTTCCTAATTTCGATTGAAATGTCATTTTTATTAACAAAATCAGTAAATAATAATTGTGCTGCATGAGCTTTTGAACAAAAAAACTCTGAATATCGTCTTTTTGATTGTTTTCCTCATACTTTTCGCTAGAATCGCCAGTGCATGCACATCAGATTCTGATTGCCCAGTTGATGGATACTACTGCTCAGGTGGAGGCTATGAATATAGAAACTATTATTGCAACCTTGGTTCAGGGACATGCAGCTTCAGCCCTGGTGGGTATACAAGCTGTAGTGATGGTTTAGACTGCTCAGCTGACTGGTGCTGGAGCAGTGGCGGCAATGCAGGATGTGGCCATTGCACTAGATTGGGCTACAACACAGGCTCATGCTCTAATTATGGCTGTTGCTATGGCTGCTATAGTAACCATGGTGAGGATAGTGGATATTGCATGGTATGCGACTTGCACAATGTCCAGCTGACTGAAGATGTCCCTGGCTATCTAAAATGCGAATCATCTTGCGGCGCGTCTTCAGCCTGTGATGAACAATATCCTTATACTAATTTGGGTGGATCATATTGCAACAAAGACTGCCAGCAAGTATCGGGCAGCCCTCCCTCATGTCCTGCAAATTGTCCAAATGAAGGTAGTGTGCCAGCAACTGATTGGTGGTGTTGTGCTTCGGATTGCGCAAGATATAATTATTTGATAAGCATAACTTATGACTGTGGTGGCAGTGGTGGTAGTTGCCGGAGAACTAGTACATCTGGCCCAAATTATAATGAGAGATATGCAACTCAGTCGTGCACAGTTTGCCAATCGGGTTCTTTCCAACCTGTTGACTCGTCAAACTATTGCAACATAGGTTTAGATTGCCTGGACCTGTACACATGCCTACGCAAGTATTTCGGTTGTCAAATCGGCCAGGATAGCTGTGATACAACTACAACTTGCGACCAAACGACACAACCTTGCCCTACAGGACAGTGCTGCATTGATGGAGTATGCGATAGATGCCCTTGCGGCTATGAGTGTGAGAATCCTTTTGATTTTCCGCCAGATAATGAATGTTGCCCAGGGCTATTACAAGACACATCTGCTCCAAGTCCAATATGCATTGCCTGCAATAACAAGCTG
>DATEUU010000057.1:0-2290 GCA_035283025.1 archaeon
GGAGATATCCGAAGAATTGAAAGACCGCAAAAGCGTCATCGGCAAGACGATAATGAACATGAGCAAAAACATCAGCTCGGTGTTGAACAAGGCCTCGGCACGGAAGGGCGAGTTTCGCACCCGCGACTACGAGCTGGTTTCAGGAGATGCAGACACAGAGGTGTTGCACAAGGAACACGGATATTCGCTAAAGATTGACCCTCGGAAGGCGTATTTTTCCGCGAAGGAGGGGACGGAGCGACAAAGGATCGCACGGCAGATAGAGAGAGGAGAAGTCGTCATGATTTTCTTTGCAGGCATCGGTGCTTACGCGGTCGCAATTGCAAGCGAGCAGCCGGACGTCGGGAAAATAATCGCAATTGAAATAAATTCGGATGTTGCAGAGTACATGAGGCAGAACATCAGGATAAACCGCGTAGCAGACAAAGTCAGGCCGATTCTGGGAGACGTGAGGAAGGATGCAGGGAGATTTTACGGAGAGTGCGACCGAGTCGTGATGCCGCTTCCACTGGGAGCTGCGGGATATCTTGAGGAAGCGATAAGATGCTTGCGGGGGAAAGGAGTCGTGCATTTCTACTCGGTCGTCGAACAGTCAGATTTTTCAGAGGCGGAGAGGGCTGTCCAGGAAGCTTGCGGTAAAATAGGCAAGAGATATAAAATTTTAAATGAACATAAAGTCACAGAATACTCACCTAGAAAGTGGAAAGTCTGCATAGATTTCGAAGTTGGCACCAGTTAGTCAAGCGGGGGTCCGATAGCGTGGTCAATTCGGTCAGGTTCAGGTCCTGATGGGTTAGTCCCTTCGTGGGTTCAAATCCCACCTCCCGCACAACGGTTTCTCGTAGTTCGTAGGTTCGATAAATAACTTCACAGCCATTGATAGAATTGAAAAGAGTGTGAGGCAATTGACAGACATTCACAACAAAGTAAAAACTTTAGCAAGATTGATTGAGCACATCAAACGTCCTACTGATAGTGATTATTGTAATTGCGAGAGTATTGTGAAAGGTAAGTGGGCTAGGAACGGAAAAGATATTAAGAAATTCAAATGGAATGGAAAATGTGTTTGGGATATTCCTAGCGAGAATCAAATTCAAATCATAAAATTCTACCGCTATCTTGTTGCTGAGAAAAAATCGCCTTCAAGAATTATAAAATATCTGTATGCACTTCGTGCAATCAACGATTTTCTCAAAAAGCCATTTGAAGATGCAACTAAAGATGACATTGTTGAGGTTGTTGCACAAATTGAGGAGAAGATGAGCGACAACTGGTCAAAACGTGACTATAAAGAATGCATGAAATTTTTCTACAGATGGTTGCGTGGGATGGAAAAGGAAGATGGCTATCCTCCAGAAGTCGAGTGGCTTAAGCCAAAAAGATTGAATGGAAATCATAAATTGCCTGAAGAACTGCTCACAGAAGAGGACATAAAGAAACTTGTTGAATCTGCTGACAACATACGAGACAAAGCGTTTGTTTTCACTCTTTATGAATCTGGCTGTAGAATTGGAGAAATTCTTTCTCTTAGGATAAAAAACATTTCCTTCGATGAATACGGAACAGTTTTATTGGTTGATGGCAAGACTGGCCAAAGAAGGATAAGAGTAATTTCTGCAACTCATTTCTTGTCAGAATGGTTGAACAAGCATCCTTTGAAGAATGATCCTGATGCTCTGTTATGGGTTAGTCGGGATTACAGAAGGAATGAGTTGACTTACATAAGAGTTAGAAATATACTGAGGTATTTGAAAGAAAAAGCCAAGGTTAGCAAAAAGGTAAATCCGCATAATTTTAGGCACAGTAGAGCGACTTATTTAGCAAATCATTTGACAGAGGCACAGATGAAAGAGTTTTTTGGCTGGACTCAATCTTCTGAAATGGCTTCAGTTTATGTTCATCTGTCTGGAAGAGATGTTGATAGTGCCTTATTGAAAACTTATGGAATTGAAAATAAAACAAAAAGTGAAGAAAGTTTGCTTAAACCTAAGAAATGTATAAGGTGTAATGAATTAAACCCACCAACTAACAATTTCTGTTTCAAATGTGGAATTCCTCTTGACAAAGAAACTATTGTAAAAATAATTGAAAATGATATGGAAAGAAAAGACGCAGATGAAATTTTAGATAAAATCATTTCTAATAAAACAAGTAGGGAAAAATTATTTACATTGATAAAAAATGTTCTACAAAATAGTAAATAAAAAAAGCTTTTATACTGTTCTAATCAACTAGAAATTAGATTCCGATGTCCAAGAAGAAAGAAAAAGAAGAGAAGAAAGAATTTGAT
>DATEUU010000058.1:0-3731 GCA_035283025.1 archaeon
TTTCAACGATTTTCAATCTCCTGCCAGAAATTTCAGGAGGCGAGTAAACTGCTTGAAGAGATTTTTCTTTTATCAGATTTAGTAGCTCTTCGTTATTTCTTGCCAAACTGACTTTGACTCCCCCCGGAAGTTTTGTGCTTGAAAAAACTTTTGCGTCGCCGTATTTACCCAGATCTGGCGGGAAGGCTATGACTGGTTTAGTCGAGTTTGCGGCCACCATTCCTGACAGTGCATCTGAAAGGCCAGCTACTGTAATTATAGCAACTACATCTTCAGAATCCTTGTAATCATTCAAGATGTTGAGAACAAGGTTAGGTGTTCTATGAGCCGAAGCTGTTCTATGGATAACATTCATGCCATTATCCTCAAGGTAAGCTCCAAGATTGTTACAATATGCCTTATCAGAGCGAGAACCTTTGATAACCACGACCGATTGTTTGTACAATTTTCGCACCTTATACGATTCTTATGCTAGTAAAAAGATTTATTCTTTGTTTGAAAACACTTTTAAATTGAATTGCATTATATTCAAGAGCTTGACTTTCAAAAGATTAAGAATCAAGAGAGCAGATGAGCAATCGGAATAATTTTTAACCTCATGCGGTAGGTGTGCTACATGGCTGGACTACAGTTCAAGAATATTAAAAACATTATATGACCCAACAGAATTAATTATAGTATGGTAAACTTAGCCCCTATGTACATTGCTATTTCAATTATAGCATTGTTAATAATTACTGCGCTTGTCTTTTTCGTAAAGAAAAATAAGAAGCAAAAAAGGCTTTCTACTTTGGCTGGGTTATCGTTTGTTTTTGTCATTGCAGGAATTGTTTTTGGTGGCGATAGACTAATAGGTTATAGTCTAATTGGCGTTGGAATAATTCTCGCAGTAGTAGACATCATTATGAAATCAAAGAAAAAATAGGGTCTCCGTTATTTAATCAGAATTAGATTTCTCATCTGAGATATTCTTTCGAGATATATATATTTCCTTGAAGAAATCTTCCTGCTCAGTATTGACTTTATCATTCTGTTCCAGGTGGAGCAATGGCACGAAATGTTCCACAATCTGATCCCTGTTCCACTTCTCAACTATCTGGCTGAATTTAAGTTTCGTCTCATTCAATTTTTTCATCAGCTGGTCAATCTCACTCATTATCCCATCAATCCTTTTCGTTATGTCTTCCTCCTCGCCTATGTTTGCCTGAAGCTGGGCTCGCCAAATTCTTCTCCTCTCAACTTTCTTCTCCCTGACCACGAGGGCCTTCTTCAAGGCAACTATCAACTCGTTCAAAGTTATCTGCCTCTTTGGCATCCTTTTCATCGGCAACCCAAGCTTAATCAAGTTGGGATCAATACCAAGATCGACAAACGGCTTCTCCTTCGCCACTTCCTCAAAAGTTTCTTCTTCTGCAAATATCGAAAGGTAATCCGCCTTCAGTCTCAAAAGTACTACTGCTACGAAAACTATTTTTGCAGGAATTCTGAAATCCAACTCTTGAATCTTGCTTATGTAAATCAAGAATTTGTTCGTCAAACCCACCAGGTCAATGTTCCAAGGATCCAGATTCTCTATGCTGACGATATGGTATATCACCTCTTCCCAGCTTTCCTTCTTGATTATCAATTCCAAAATATTCTCTTCTTCAACCATTACTTTGGCAACTCCAATCCCAAAATCTTTGATTCGCCCGAACTTATGGTCACCCCATAGATCGTATCCCCGTATTTGATGGTCTGGTCATTGTGGGTGATTGTCAGGAACTGGGCTTCCTTCGACATGACTTTTATAAGCTCGGCAACCTTCTTGCTGTTCTCCTTGTCCAATGCTGCATCAATCTCGTCCAAAATATAAAATGGAGCAGGCCTGTACTCCTGGATTGCGAACAGGAAGGCTAAGGCAGTCAAAGTTTTCTCACCGCCTGACAAGGAATCAATGTTAACCAGAGTCTTGCCAGCAGGATTCGCCTGGATTATCAAACCCGATTCAAGGTCCATAGGATTCTCAAGCTCCAAACTTGCGTTCCCCTTGGTCATCTTGTTGAAAACATCATTGAAATGCTTGCTAACGTCCTGGAGGCATCTGTTGAAAATATCTCTTCTCTTCTCCTCGATCTTCTCCATCATGCCCAAGACAGCCTTCTTCTCCTCCAATATCTTTTCATACTTCCTCTTATATTCGTCAAACTCTGTCTTGAAATTGTCGTACTGATCGATTGACTTGAAGTTCACGGCTCCGATATCTATCAGCTGTTGCTGGGCTTCCCTTATCCCATTCTCCAGAGTCCTAATACCCTTGTCGATGAATTCCACTTCACCATACTGCAAGGCCTCCACCTTGACATTCTCGAACTCGGCTTCGAGCTTGGCCTTCTGGACATTTAACTTGCTCAGCTCCTGCTGCAATATCAGCTTTCTCTCGTACATCATCTTCCTGTTCAGCCTAAGCTTGTCAATCTCTTTTTCCGAATCAACTTTCAGCTTCTCAAAATCTACAAAATCCTTGACATCTTCGGACTTGGAATATTTTTTCAACCTCTCTTCATATTCTGCTATCTCTCCAGTCAGGTATCTGATATCCTCGTCAAGCTTCTTCTTCCCCTCCCTGTAGTTTTCTATGTCGTCCTTTGCCATGCTCTGAACCAATTTCGGATGGGTCCTGAAGAAATAGCCTCCTACCATCAGGCCGCTTCTTTCAACCAGGTCGCCGTCCAAAGTCACCATCCTGGCCTTTCCGATTCCGATATTTCTCGCAACTTCCAAATCATCGACAATCAAGGTGCTTCCAAAGACAAACTGCATCGCACTTTCAAATCTTGGATCGAACTTGATCAGTTTTGATGCTATTCCTACGACCCCTTTCTTCCCCAGGACATCCCGCCCATCGAATGACTTGGGGCTTATCTTGTTCAGGGGTATGAATGATGCTCTGCCTATTTTATCTTTCTTCAGGAATTCTATGCAGAATTTTGCAACATTTTCATCCTCGACCACGATGTCATAAAAATGAGATGCGGCAGTCACTTCGATAGCAACACTATAATCCTCAGGCACTTTAATCAAGTCAACGACAGTCCCAAAGACTCCTTTGAATCTCTGGCCAAGCACAGCCCTCACGGCTCTTGGCATGCCTTCGATGTCTTTCCTGCTCTCCAGTCCCTCAAGTTTTTCTATCAAGCTGTCCAATCTTTCGATTTCCCTTCTGTTAGAGTCAATCTTGTCTTTGTAAATCATTATTTTGGTTCTGAGGTTTGAAGCCTCTCTCTCGATTTCGAATTTCTTTGAGAATTTCAGCAGTTTCCCTGCAACCTCCTGGATTGATCTCTCCCTGTTCTCCAGCTCAGACTCGATTGATGCAACTTCCTTCTCCAGGTTTTTGTTCTCCTCCTCCTTTTTCGCAACCTCCTCTTCGATCGTCTTGCTGCTCTGCTCGAAGTCGACAAGCTTTCTATGGGCCAGGGAAGCCTTCAGAACAATCAGCTCTTTCTGCAGGTTCTGGTATTTGATTGCGGCGTTCCTCTCGTCTTCCAATTTCTTGAAGATGTCGTATCTTTCGGTTATTACTATCTCTGCCTCCTTCAGCTTCTGGTCAACAGCTTCCAAATCCTTTTGCGATTTTTCCTTCTTGTCATTGTATTCGGCTATGCCAGAAATCTCGTCGATTATGTACCTTCTCTCTATCGGGTTCATCTCGATGATGTTGGTAACATCGCCCTGAAGAATTATGTTAT
>DATEUU010000059.1:0-4752 GCA_035283025.1 archaeon
GAAATAGAAAGAAAATACAAGGGTTGGGTGGCTACCGAAGAGAAGATGCACGAAGGTGGGACCAAATGAAGCCATTCTGCGAGATAGTCGTAGCCAAAATTCTTCCAGCCATGCGAGCAATAATCACAAAAGAGCTGATGCAGACTTATGGGCTGAACCAGGTTGAGGCAGCGCAGAGATTGGGAATTACCCAGCCTGCAATCTCACAGTACAGCAGGGAATTGAGAGGATACAACGTAAAGCTTCTCCGGTCAAACAAAAAAATCATGAATGAGATTAAGGAGCTTACTGCCAACATCGCCTCCGGTGACACAAAGTCCAATAAGATACCGGAAAAGTTCTGCGACATTTGCGGGAAGATAAGGAAGGAGAGGATCATCTGCAAGCTCCACGAGAGCAATTATCCTTCGATTAAGCCTTGCAACAGCTGCTTTAGATAAACTTTCCTATGGCAGAATGAGTTGCCCCAAGCAGCAAGGCTATCAATGGCTTCAGGACTTCTAGCATTGCAAAAAAAGCTAATGCCAAAAACAGGGGCATCGCCTTGATAATCTGCTCAAATATCGGAAATTCTTTTATTATATAAATGTTCAGCTGCTCGTCCGAGATGTTTTGCTCGCTCGCCTGCTTGGTGATGTTTTCCCTATAACTTTCTATGTCTGCCAGCACAGTGGCATAAGCAGCTTGGCACTGGGCCTTGATCAGCGGATCGACCTGCTCGCATCTTTGGGATATTCCCGATTGGATGCCATCGATTGTCCTGTTCACCATGTCCAATGAAAGTTTTTGCAGTTGATCCTGGTCCGGCATAAAACTTTTTAACAGGTCCATGTTTGCCTGCGTGAACGACTGCTCGTAAAGCGAGAAATTAAGGTACATGGCAAAGAACAACCCCACTGCAAAAAGTATGTTCATCCAGCCCAACGCCCTGTATCCCAAAGAAGTTCCAGTTGAAAATCTGCTTTTCTCTGAGTCGAAGAATCTAAGAATAGAGATGCTTGTCGCAAGAATCCCGATGGAAATGAATAGAATTATGACAGAAAGGCCGGTGAAGGCTGCCATCAAGGCTATCATCGCTATTTGCAGGCCTATGAAAAGCTTTGAATCAATCTTCTCTTTGAGAACAAATACCAACAAAAAACCGAAGCTTATCAAAAGCAGAAAAGGAAGCAGAGGCAGAACTATTTTGACGATAATGAGTTTCAAGACTTCAATGACTGTGAACAAGATATCCTTCTCTGAAAGAGTTTTCATGAAGAGTATGGTCGTCTCATTCTGAACGGATATTGCTTTCGTTATAGAAAGGCCGGAAAAAAGAAGGTAAAAAACTGCAACAAAGAACAAAATATTCGGTATTATCGAATTCCTCGCGTTTTCTAATTCCATTTACTCTCCACTTTTATCCTTTTTGATGTTGGCCCACTTCTCTTTCAGCTTGTCCCAAGGATTCTCTTCTCCAGGGTGTCTGGATTCCTTAGGCTTGGAAAATATCAATTTAATCTTTTGGATGGACGACGTCTCTTTAGTAGTCGTCTTCGGCTTCCCTTTTGACATGAACACGAAAACAAGCAGAAATGCCACAGCCACGCTAACGCCGACAATTGCATAAATAGCCCAAGATGGGAGCGAGATTTTTGACAAGTCGAACCCTCCAGCAGATGCCAAGCTGGCTTTGGACAGTTCCTCTGTGGTTTGGTCGACCAATGTCTGTATGCTGCTAAGCATCCTGTATGCATTGAAGTAATCGTTTTGACTGGCATAAGCCTCTGCCTGCTCGATGGCTGACCTCA
The DNA here is from genome assembly GCA_035283025.1 of archaeon. Taxonomy (GTDB): domain Archaea; phylum Aenigmatarchaeota; class Aenigmatarchaeia; order CG10238-14; family SCSR01; genus DATEUU01. The sequence goes on from DATEUU010000059.1 coordinate 1,791, forward strand.
GTTCCAAAAACTTTGACTCTGCCAGTGATACATTGTAGCCATTGCTCTTGCTTTCGTTTATATCGAGCGACAGCTGGGTCATGTTGGCTCTATAAGAGGCAATATCTTGGTTTATGGCAGCTTTCTGAGATTCAGATGGGGTTACTCTCAGAATAAAATTCGCTGTGGCGTTTGCATAATTGCTTATCGCCTTGAACACAGCATTGTAATCCTTGATTTCAGCATCAGAAGGAATGTTGAAAGTCACGGTGAAAGTGGTTGAGTTGAGAGAAGTCACAGAGGTTAATGCTGGAGTTACGCTGGTCCAGTTTGAACTTATGTTCTCCACTACAAGCTTTATGTCCTGAGTCCTTGTTGTGTTTATGTTTTTCACACTCACAGTAGTTGTGATACTGCTGTTTTGGGCAATCTGGATCAGTGAAGAATAGCTTGTGATGTTCATGTATTTCGCTGCCTGCCCCGTGCTTGTGGTGTTTTGTGTCTGGGACTGTGACTGATCCTGTGAGGTCTGTGTCCCGTTAGTCTCTAAGACAGTTATCGGGAGAGAGATGTTGTTGAACCACAACGATCCACCATACCCGTAAACATAGGCTGTGCAGCTGCCTGCCCCGCTTCCTGTTATTTTCCAGGTCGCATTGTTTTGCCCGCTCGTGTCGTTTCCATTAATAACAGTGAAACTTATGTTTGTGTCGCCTGGGTTGCTGCAACTGCCACTGACTGCGTTGCAATAAGGAGAGGGGAGCGCTACAGTTATAGGGCAGGACCCTTTTTCAAATTTCAAGTTAATAGGTCCGGACAGGGAACCAAAATTGTATATCAATATCGGAAAATAGGTGACGCTGCTATTATAAACGACAATCGAAGAAGTGGAAGAATTCATGAAAAATCCAGTGTTGTTAATGAATAAAGTTTTATTTGAACTTCCTCCTGTAAATGCACCATTAAAATTAGTTAGGCTGATACGGACCTCATACTCGCCTCCTGGGATGGTGCTAAGTACGGTGAAATTGAATTGATAGTCTCCAGAGCCAGGGGTTGGCTCAAATCCTGTAGAGAATGCTTCACTCTTGTAAAGGTTCGAAGCCCAGTAATCAGTATCTCTTTGATAGAGGTTAGCAGAGCTTATGTTTGTATAATTGATCAGCGATGTCCCCTTGAACTGAGTGCCGTTGACATAGTAGATATTCAGCCACTTTACGGTGACATTCCTGGGCAGTTTAGAAGCATTTACTATCCAATTAGGAGTCGAATCATAAGTTTCCACTCCCGTGACCCTAACTTCGATTCTGTTGGTCAAATTAACTTCTATGGTGAGGTTGAATCCTTGATATGGGGATGAAGGATAAGTGCTGCCTGAAGTGCTCAGGAATATCCAACCCTTGTATATCCCTTGAGTGTCCTCGGTGATTGAGCTGTTCAAGTTAAAAGTTATATTCAAAATACCATAGCCATTCGCGGAAATAGACGTCGGCGCTTGGTAACTGAAGTTTATGTATTTCCCTCCATACATCAAGCTCGTTGAATTGATTGTAGTTATGTTGTTGATGGCATAGCTTCCAGTATTGTTGACTGTGATGTTCAAAACTTTTGTGAGCGTAGCATTTATGTTCTCATCAATCCTAACTGTGGTCGAGTTCCATGTACCATTGGCAACCAAAGCTGGCGATGTCACATTCACCCTAACTGGTATTGCGATTCCAGCATCGTTTCTATCCAAATATTTTATTGATCCTTCGTAAATTCCGTTGATTGCGTTCGTTGGCACTGTAAAATTGACATCAACAATATAGCTTGAATTTGGCTGCCCCAGTGAGCTGAAGCTGAAACCTGAGGAAGATGTTGTATAATTTGTTGTAATCCAGTTCGCTTCGTTCACCTTGATGTATATAGTTACATTATAAGGATCGATGGAAGTGGTATTTGTGCCATTTTTTACTTCAAGGGTCCAAATTCCAGTTGCGATACTGCTAGAAGTTTCGTTGTATTCCTCCATCTCGGCTCCGCTGGCATTTGCATAAACATACTTGCTCCTAGAAGTGCTTGCAATACTCTTATCAGGCTTGTACAAATTCAATAGATATGCGCTATTAACCGCAGTCCAGTTCAAGGAAACTTTTATTTTTTGCGCAATTGTAGAATCTGGTACCATGAAAGTAAAGTTTTTAGTTCCGTTTCCGTAAGACCTTATAACATAAAAAATCTCTTTTGATTCCAAAACATTTGATATGTTCAGGGTTCCGTTATTTGTCAGTATTAGAACAGATTCATTTGAATCGGAGACATTTCTTTTGGAATAGTTAAGCGCGCGGATGTCGCTGTTCAAAGTCGTGAAATATACGCTCCCGCTGTATCCTGCAGTCGTGGAATTTCCATAAATCCTGATTTCCCACATCCCACCCTGAGGAGGTATAAAGGAGTAAATCCAGCTTTCGCTGGTTGAGCTTTTGTTGATAGACTTTGCCAAGAGCTTCGGAGTGGAGGAATTGTCGAATAAGAACAAATCAATGTCCTGAGTCGGGCTCCAGCTTATATTCACTTTCATCCCGGTCGAGTTCTGGATTGAAGATGCATTCACATAGAAAGATTGGTAGGTCTTTGCGTTTGATGGCAAAGCGCCACTGAAGCTACCGGCACCAGTATTGCTGTCTATTGATATTGGGGCGTCCAGTATAATCGTGATGTTGGCATTCTCAGCTGGGCTTGACGTGTTGTGCACCTTAACAGTTCCAACATATCTTCCTTGCGAGGAGATTAGAGAATAATTGGCGCTCAAATAAAAAGTTGCGTTATTTTGAGATGTCATGTTTTTACTTACGGTAACAGAATCGCCAGATTCGTTCTGAACAAGCAACCCGATGCAAACAGGATTGCCACTACCACATAGCGTGCCAGTCGTATAATTGAACATCAATGAATAAGAGGGGCCAAGAGTTGGAGCGGTTGCATTGTCAACAGTCACGGT
>DATEUU010000060.1:0-7274 GCA_035283025.1 archaeon
ACCTGAAGACAGCAGTTCGAATCTGCTCGGGGCTATTTCACTTTTTAATTTTCTTTACAAGAATTCTGAACAGGAAATAGGTTATCAGGCACATGATCAGAATTGATGCAATCAAACTGGTTATGCCAGGCAGTCCGCCCGCCCCCCACGACTCGCCTAGCAGGTACCCCACTAGTCCTAGCACACTGGTCCAAACAAAAGAACCAGCAAAAGTAAACAAAAGAAATTCTTTGATGTCCATTTTTGACAGTCCTGCTGGGATGGAAATCAATTCTCTTATGCCAGGAGCCATCCTGCCTAGGAAGATTGCCATTTTCCCATGCTTATCAAACCATCTTTCAGCTACAGACAGCTTCTTTTCATCTACAAACATATACTTGCCATACCTAACCAAAAAATGCCTGCCCGCAGTAAAAGCAGCATAATAGATTATTATTGCACCAACGACTGTTCCAAAAGTTCCTGCGATTATCATTCCAAGCAATCCTATATAGCCAATTCCAGAGATTGACGCCACATACCCAGCAAGCGGCATCACCACCTCGCTTGGCAACGGCATAAAAACAGTCTCTATCAGCATTCCAATGAAAACGCCAACGTAGCCAAGTGATGCCACAAGGCCTATGATAAAATTGGTCAATTCAACCAAAACCATGAGTAAATTTAGTTTTCCGAAATATAAGAACTCAAACTTAACTTTTTTGAAGTAAAATAACTAACATGCCAGAATGGAAAATCCACCTCCTATTTGGCTGTATTTTAGCCATAATCTGGTTCAACATCTTTTACTTCGGGAAGTTCTTATCAGATCCTTAAGGCAGTTTTTCTTCTTCTCATTTCACTTTTTTCAACGATTTTTGCAGATATAGACGAGAAAAATAGCAAGATGAGGAGTTTTATCTCCCTTGTTCTGGCCTTTTCTATATCATTCCTTTACATCTTTTTTTACACTGAAACTTGGTATTATGGCCTGTTTTACTTTTTTATTTTGTTTTTCATCTTCAGATTCATACCAACCAAGCACAGAGGATTCACACATTCTTTCAAATTTTCAATTCTTTTTTCAGCTATTTTGACTGCAATATTATATTTTATTCTTAATTTGAGCCAGAACGAAATTTTTCTTTGGTTCAGTATAATTTTCTTGAGCTATGGACTGCATCTTTTTTTGGATAGGTTATAGGTTTGTGGTGTATGAAATAAAAACAGAAGGAGGCTGAAATTTTTCAAAGAACAAAAAGAAAAATGAAAGGAAAAAAATTTACTTCTTCTTTTTTCTTTTCAACTATTCCACCTCTTTTCAATTCTATTTATTATTTGTATGAGGTATAATAAATAACTTTGCAATTTTTTTCCAGCGGATTTTTTCCATCAAAAATGAAAATTTCTATCTTATATTTTCAAAAATCAAAAATATTTTATGAAAATAAAATTGTCTGCAACGTTTGAAGGAAAATGCTCAATATGCGGTAAAGATTGTGTTGTCTTCACAGCTGGAGATGAAGATACAAAAAAAGCTGTGACAGTCTGCAAGGGGTGCTCTGAAAAGCTTGGAGAAATGCAAACTTCAGAGGTTATAGAAAAATACGGGAAGGTAGAAGAGTCCTCTTTCAAGCAAGGGTTAAGAGTAGAGAAGCGAGCTCAGGCAGGCTAATTTAAACATTGACTCATAATTTTCTTTTGATGAAATTCTATGAAGATTGATTACAGTAAAGCGCTCGATAAAATAAAGTTCTGGAAGAATATTGTCGAAAACGCAAAAGACTTTACAGGCACCAGTCCGCCTAGTCTGTTTGTCGGGAGAGCATTCTATCCCAAGGTCTATGTTGGCATTCTGTCTCCGCCTCAGCACAAGGAAGACGCCGAGATGCTAGATTTTCCTGAGAAATGGTACCAGCAAAGGGCAAGCATCGAGCAGATTCTTGACTATAGGGGGCAAATGATTTATTCCCGATTCAAGTCTCCTGTAGCCAACCCTAAGGGCAAGCTCGTTGAAGTGGTGCAGGAGATGTCAATAGCAAAGAGGCCTGTGGACGTGGAGATACAGTTAAAGAAGAATCCCCAATTCAAATTTAATTTTGACAACTGGTTTGCTCCCGTAGGCAACCCGGCACCAATCCTGGAAGCAAAACTGACAGAAAATCCAAGAATAGAGAGAAAGGTAGACTATATCGTGTCTGATGTTGATCTGAAGGCACAGGGAGCTGTCAGCAAGCTTTACGAGTATCGAATCCCTGTCAGCAGAATCCAAAAAATATTTTCTTCCGGCTCAGTCGGGCTGCCAATACAGAGGAAGTTCGTTCCCACCAGATGGTCCATCACTGCCGTAGATGACATCATAGGCAAGCTTTTGATGGAGGAAATCAAGACTTTCCAGGAAATTGGCGAGTACATGCTTTTTTCGAATGAATATCTTGCGAACCACTTCGAAGTCTTGCTGATACCGCATAGCTACCAGTACGAGTTCATAGAAGCTTGGGATGTTGACAAGCCTCATCCTTTCATCGGGTCTGATTTTGAGCCTTATTGGGGAAGAAAGACTTATGCATCCGGCACCGCGGGTGCTTTCTATGCCGCAAAGCTAGCTGTCATGGAGTATCTTGAAAAAATCAAAAGGCAGGCGGCAGTCCTTATTGTGAGGGAAGTCAAACCAGAATATTACGCTCCGGTGGGCGTTTGGGAGGTCAGAGAGAATGTCAGAGGGGCCTTCAGCAAGCCTGCTGAAAAGTTTGATTCCATTGGCAAGGCGTTGCAAAGGATCTATTCAAGGATGTTGATCAGAGACAAGTGGACTGGCAAAAGCAAGCTGTTGGAGAATTTGAAGGAACAGAGGAAGATTAAGGAATTCTTTCCAAAGAATAACGGCTAATCAAATGAAAATAAAAAATTCAAAAAATCTTTAAAAGACGCTCTTACCAAAGTGTAAGCATTCCGCTATAGTTCAATGCCACTACTAGTAATGCGAGTATTATTATTATGACTATAGCAATCATTTTCTTGTCAAGTTTCATTCGTTCACCTAAAAATAATTTGGGAAAACTACTACTTAAAAACTTCCAGAAGCACTTAAACATATTAACTGAGTAGTAGTACACGCTAACAAGAGTGGTAGGATTCCTATAAAAGAGAAGTCTTGACTAAGGAAAACTATGGTCTCGAAAAAGTTTTTTTTAGTTCTTCTTGCATTGCCGGTTGCTATACTGCTCTTATATTTCTCCAACTTCAGTGGCAGGGTAGCGGATAAGACCCTTGTGACTGTGGCCAGAGTCATAGACGGGGACACGTTCGAGCTTGCGAACGGGAAGGAAGTCAGACTCGTGGGCATAGATGCGCCAGAAAAAAGGTTTTATGGGTATGAAGAGGCAAAAGACAAGCTGAAAGAATTGGTTCTTGGCAAGAATATAGCATTGGAAAAGGACGTGAACAATGCCGATAGGATGGGTCGACTGCTGAGATATGTGTTCGCTGGCGACACTTTTGTAAACTTAGAGATGATAAGGCAGGGATATGCGAATGCCTACATCGTCCTTCCGGATAACAAATATGAAAAAGAGCTGATGGAAGCAGAGGAGGAGGCAAAAAGTGGCAAGATAGGCATTTGGAAGCTCTCGGACTTCGCAAATTGCTTCATCATATCAAATTTTCATTACAACGCAAAAGGAAACGACAATGAGAACCTGAATGACGAGTATGTCGCTCTGAGAAATGAATGCGATTTCCCTATTGATATGTCTAGCTGGAATGTAAAGGATAGGACTGCCAACACCTACATCTTTCCTCAGTTGGAGTTAGCTTCAAGGTCTGAACTGAGTGTATTTTCCGGTCCCGGCACCGATACGGAGACAGGATTGTATTGGAAGAGTGAATTCCCCATTTGGGACAACTCAGGAGACACCCTTTACCTTAGGGATTCGAAAGGAAACCTTGTTCTAACAAACTCATACTGATTTGTAAGAAGAATATCGCTGATAGCTTCAGGGAATATTTCAAAATCCTGTGGAAAATGAAATGGTGATGATTAGTCACCACACATGTATAAATGTTTTCTAACGGAAGAATAATGTAAGATAAGATGCCTTCATTTACAACTGATGCATTGTTTTCAAATGACATAAGAACTGGAATAATTCCTGCATTGGATATTAGTTTAGTTACTGAGAAATCAAAATTCCAAAATGTCGTAAGAAGCACGGCCGATGTCGATGGCGTATTAGGTTACAAACTAAGTGGTTTATACTCCTTAAGAAAAGGTTTAGAAACAACTGCTCAGACTCTGAACGAGGCCATTGATTCACTGAATAAAAATCTTAGCGGAAGACATAAAAAGATTTTAGATTATCAAAAGTTTGGTAGCGATGGCGGCGCATTTATGAAAGGATTAGTCAGAGATAATCATGAGCTAGTCGATGCTTTTATTTATTTTCCATTCACTGGCCCTATGGGGCAAAAAGCAATTATAGAGGAAATCAGAAAATATAAGAAAGTCCCTATAGCTGGAGGAAAAGTTACTTTTGTAGGAGCACCAGAGTCAGAAGGAGGGTACATTCCTGATTCTGTAATAAATAGAATGTATTTGAATTCTGTTTTATTAGATGTTCCAAATTACGTTTTCCCAGCAAGTAGGCCAGATGATTGCCAATTTTATAAAGGGCTTTTGGAAAAATTGTTGAAGGAAATTGGGCAAAAACCAAATTTCTTCCCAACTGGCTTGGGAAAGCAAGGTGGGGATTTGATTAAAGCCATGGATATTCTGTCTCCGTCTAATTCTCCATCTAATGTTTATTTTATCGTTGGCAGGGAAATATCAGAAGCGCCCGATCCGAGAGAAGCGGCTAGAAAGTTGGCTGAAGTAGCGTTGCAACACGATACGGAATTATTAGAGAAAAAATCATAGGTTTTATAAAATGACTTGGCAAGAACAATTAGGAAAACAAATTATAGAAGGTTTGTACGAAGAAGGAATGATCCAAACTTGGTACAGGGATAAACCAAAAGGTTGGATAATGGCCTCTAAATTATGGACTCCAGTCTACATTCAACTAAGACCATTACCTAGTAGTCCACAATTATATAAGTTAGTTGGAAAGGGAATGGGCAAATTATTAAATGATGTAGGATATGTACCAGATGGTAAACATAGAGTTGTTGGTGTGGCTTCTGCAGGTATACCAATTGCTGATGTCGTATCACTGTTGTATGGCATACCAGCACTATGGACAAGAAAAATAGAAGGTGTCACTAATTTAGATCAATTGGAAGATTACATAAAAAGATATGGTGGGCATTCACTCGTAGAGGGTGTAATGAATAATGGCGATATATTAGGAATTGTAGACGATCTTGTCACAAGATTCGATAGTAAGTTATTAGCGATTAATCAAGTTAAACGTGAAGCTGAAAGGAGGGGCCTAACTGATATCATTGTGAAAGATGTTTTTGTACTTTTGGATAGAGAACAAGGCGCAGAGCAGAAAGCAAAAGAGCTTGGATACAGCATACATTCACTAATACCATTTAAATCAAAGGGAATAGGGTGGCTTAGAACTAAACTGACAAAAATGGAGTATGAAGTTATTTTGGATTATTTTAGCAATGATGAAAAATATCAAGATGAAAAACTCCAACAAGATTTAATGAAAATGGTAAAAAAAGTTTAGTATGAAATATAGATTATTTAACTACTAATCCTTTTCTTCTAATTATTATTCTCAATGAAAGACAGCTATTCAGCCCCATACAAGATAAAGGAAATAATCCAGGAAACCCCAAGTGTGAAAAGTTTCAAAATATATTCCTCAAAGATTTCCAAAGCAAAGCCAGGCCAGTATGTCCTAGTCAGGGTATTTGAGCCCAAGGAGTTATCGGACGAGATACCAATAAGCATAGCTTCGGTCGGGCTAAGAGAAGGTTATCCATATATAGAGCTTGCTGTTGCAGAAGTTGGTGAATGCACAAAAGCAATTCATGGGAAGCATGTGGGAGACGAGCTTGGAATAAGAGGACCTTTCGGAAATGGATTCTCATTTTATGGCGATAATTTCCTTTTGGTTGGAGGTGGATACGGCAACGCTGTTCTAAAATCCTTTGCAGAAAGAACTTTAATGAGTGGCAAGAATGTCACGATTGCGATTGGAGCTAAAGAAAGTTCCGAACTGCTATACAAGGACAGGTTCAAGATTTTGGGGTTCGATGTCTTTACAGCTACTGAAGACGGATCAGAAGGAACGAAGGGTCTCGTCACCGACCTCTTGCCATCGCTGTTTGAGGCTAATGCTTTTGATTCAGTCAAGACATGCGGACCGGAGCTTATGATGAAAAAAGTCCTGGATTACGCAAAGATGCATAATATTCAAGGCGAAGCATCGATAGATAGAATGATTAAATGTGGCTATGGTATTTGCGGTTCATCAGATTTAGGCGGGGTGCCTGTATGCACGCATGTAATCAGGGATTGGGAAGAATTAGAAAACACGGAGTTCGGAAGGTGGCACAGAGATGAAACTGGAAAAAGAATTCCATTTGTGGGGGATGGAATATCATCTCCACATAGAGAGACGATAATAACCGAAAAAGATCCTCTACTATCAGTCAACATTTTTGGAATAGATTTCCCAATATGCATCGGAGGTTCTTCCGGAGTGAGATCATCATCAAGCCTATCTCTATATGAACTGGTGAAAGAGGGAGCAGGCTTTCATGTCACAAAGTCATGTGGTTTGAATCCAAACAAACCATTCCCAGGTCCCAATTTTGTAATTCATCACGGAAGGCCGATAAATGCATTTGGCCTTCCAAACCCTGGAATAAAAAATTACGGAATAGAAATTCGTGACCTCAAAAATTGGACACCTAACATTCCAATATTCGTCAGCGCAATCGGAAAAACTATAGAAGAAATTTCAAGCGTCATAAAATACGCTGAAGATTTAGGTGCAAATGCAGCTGAATGGAACGGATCCTGCCCTCACGTGAAAGAAATCAACTGGAACGATCCTAAATTGGTGCTGGAAGCGGGTATGGAAATTAGAAAGCATGTGAGAATTCCAGTGATATTTAAAATGTCTCCTGATTTGGGAGTTGAAAAATCAGTTGAAGTCGCAAAAGCTGTGGATGAAGCAGGTTTGAACGGAATCACAGTTTCTAACACAACCAAAGTCTTTCAGAATTATCCCAACAGCATATCTGTTCTTGGCAATGCTAGTGGGGGTGAATCTGGGAAGGTTCTGGTGGAGAAGAACCTGAAAACTATTTATAGAATTTATGAAGAATTACCA
>DATEUU010000061.1:0-2147 GCA_035283025.1 archaeon
GGAGGACCGGGGGGATCATAAGGAAGTACGGTCTGTATTACTGCAGGCAGTGCATGAGGGAAGTTGCAAAGAACGTCGGATTCAAAAAATATAATTAGGCTTTTTTTGCTATAACAAAAAGTTTGTTGCAAATCAATAATAAATCGGAAATTCAAATGATATTATATGATTTTTGTAATAGTCGTCCTTGCAATCGCTCTGGTCGGCTCTATTTTAGCCGCATTCTTTGATTTGAAGACAACTGAGATACCGGACAAGATACCATATGCCATGGCTGCTGCCGGTTTGGTTTTGTACGGGATTCAGTCGTATATGGTTTGGAGCTATTGGCCAATTTTAAACAGCCTTGCCTGGGGGTTGGGACTTCTGGGATTCGGATTCTTGATGTACTATTTCGGACAGTGGGGAGGAGGGGATGCGAAAGTACTTTCTGCGATTGGGTTTTTGATTCCTGAACTGCCAAAAAGTCTGGGGGTAAATCTGGTGTTCCCATTTCCTTTGAGCTATTCCTTTAACGTGTTCCTGGTAGGCGCAGTTTACATGATGGTCTATGCTCTAATCATCTCCATAATGCACAAAAAGATAATTTTCAAATTCTTTAGTGATATAAAGGCCAGCAGCAAGGTTCTGTCGATTGGTTCTGTGGCATTGTTCTTGTCCTTCTTTCTGATCAACTGGCTTTTGGCAAGATATTTTGAAATAGGCTTCGATGTCATATCAATTTTGAAGTATTCCATCCTGCCTCTTCTGCTTACAATATTTCTGTATGCGATTTGGAAGTTTGCAAAAGTGGTTGAGGATATAGGATTCAAGAAAAAGATTCCTGTGTCTGAGCTGAAGGTTGGGGATGTTCTTCTCGAGAGCAAGCTGTGGGAAGGAATCAACGAAAAGGAGTTGAACAAGGTGAAAAGATCTGGGAGGAAGTTTGTAGTTGTGAAGGAGGGCGTGAGATTTGCAGGAGCCTTTCCGATAGCTTTGCTTTTCACAATATTCATAGGAGACGGGATTTTGCTCCTGATGAACTTTCTACTTTAAAAATCTTAAAAACTAATAATAATTAATGTTAAATGGATTTTTTGATTGGTTCCTCGGAATCTTCGGATTGAGAAGAGAGATAAGGTTGGGTATATACGGAGAGGTCAATACCGGCAAAACCACTTTGGCAAACAAGATATCCATGGACTGGACTGGATCGCCAGTCGGGAAGGTTTCTGAGATACCGCACGAGACCAGGGCTGTCCAGAGGAAGGAAAAGGTGGAGCTGAAGCTGAATAAAAAAAAGGTTATGATAAATTTGCTTGACATGCCGGGCCTTGCGACTAAAATTGATTATAGAAGCTTCTTGAAATTCGGGTTGAACAAAAAGGCTGCAAAGGCTAGGGCAAGGGAAGCCACCGATGGTGTGATAGAGGCTATCAAATGGCTTAATAATGTTGATACTGTATTAGCTGTGATGGATTCAACTGCGGATCCGCTGACCCAGGTGAACATAACTCTGCTTGGGAATTTGGAAGCCAGGAGGATTCCTGTGATAATTGTTGCAAACAAGATAGACAAGAAAAAATCGAAGCCCGATGCCATAAGGGAGGCTTTCCCGCAATATCCGGTGGTGGAGATTTCCGCCCTTAAAGGAACCAACATTGATGATTTGTATGATGCAATAGGGAAACATTCGAGGCGAGCAAAATGAAAGTGAAAGTATTGAAAATGGATTTCGTATCATCGTCCACTTTGGACCAGAAGAGAGACAACAGGATAAGTTTTATTTTGAACAAAGTCAGGGACGGGTCGATACTTGTTACAGATGCCGTACTGCATCCTCAGGAGGAAATGGATTTGATAAAGGAGACCATGAGAAGGGTTGACGATGGATTCCCAGGGATAGAGGTGTGCAGCCTTAAAAAACAGGTGAAAGGGCTTCAGCTCTTGTCTGAAAACTTTACCGACCAGAAGGAGAGACTCCAGAAGATGTTTGGCATGAATCCCAAGGCAAGTTTGAAGAATGGAATAACACTTATCGGGCCTGCAAAGCTGATCAAAAAGATTAAGAAGAATCCTAATTCTTTTTCTGTTCTAGCTGGAGTTTAGCATGTCTCACAAATGTGTCAGATGTGGTAATATTTTTCAGGATGATGATCCTTCCATAC
>DATEUU010000062.1:0-3725 GCA_035283025.1 archaeon
GGAGAAAGGGCAGGAAATGTTAGCTGGGACGAATTGCTGCCAACTTTAAGGTACAAATATAATGTAAAAATCATTGATGATGAAAAACTTAGGATGCTTAAACCCATTGTAGAATATTTCCAGAGAATTACAGGCTTCAGAATACCTCCCAACAAGCCTTATGTCGGCGATAACGTTTTTACTCATGCCGGCGGTGCGCATACTGATGCCGTTTTGAAGTATGCAAACTCCTATGAACATATAAATCCTGAATTGGTGGGAAACGCAAGATCTTTTGTGCTGTCCGATCAAGCAGGTAGCGCAAGTATAGTTGCTGTTGCAGAAAAATTTGGTTATATTCTAAATAAAAATGCTCCAGCAGTTAAAAAAATGCTCGATATTGTGAAAAGCAAACATCACTTCACAGATACACAGCTTTATCTTTTGCTGGCTAGTGAAGTAGACAAGAAACCTTTGCCGTTTGAGCTAATGGATTATGAAACGAGAAGCAAGATGCATGGAAATTCTAAGACCTGGGTGAAGGTTAGAATAAATAAGAATCTTCACACAGCTGATGCGGAAGGCGTTGGCCCAGTTCATTCTTTTGATTTAGCTTTAAGAAAGGTTTTGTCCAAACATCTTACAAAAAAGATAGAGAAAGTAGCTCTCACAAGTTATCATGTGACTATATACAGAGAAGAAAAGGGTACTGCTGCTCTGACAGAGGTTTCCATAGGGTTCAATTCCAATGGGGAAAAGGGCTCTACCATAGGCGAGTCTGAGGACATACTGAAGGCAAGCGTCCCTCCACTTGTAGAAGGATATACATATTTCTTATATAGACTAAATAAAAAGTAAAATCTAGGTGGATTTATTGAAATTGCAGCCAAAATCAGAAGAAGACAAGACAATACAATTTTGGAATAAGGAGAAAATATACGAAAAATCTAAGGATTTGAGGAAAAATAAAAAGAAATTCTACTTTTTAGACGGACCACCATATGCTACTGGATACATCCACGTCGGAACTGCCTTCAACAAAGTCCTGAAAGACTGCCACATCCGCTTCTTCAGGATGTTTGGGTTCAATGTCTGGGACCAGCCAGGATACGACACCCATGGAGTGCCGATAGAAAATAAGGTCGAGAAGAAGCTTGGTTTCAAGACAAAAAAAGACATAGAAAAGTTTGGAATAGAGAATTTCATCAAAGAATGCAAGAAATTCGCAACTGAATTCATTGATGTGATGGGAAGCCAGTTCAGCAATCTAGGGGTCTGGATGGATTGGAAGAAACCTTACCTGACTCTGGATAATGATTACATCGAGGGTGCTTGGTTCACTTTCAAGAAGGCTTTTGAAAAAGGTTTCCTCTACAAAGGGAACTATCCTGTCCATATCTGCCCGCATTGTGAGACTGCAGTGGCTTACAACGAGATAGAGTATGCAAAGATCACTGACACTTCGATTTACGTGAAGTTCAAAGTAAAAAGGAAATCAAATGAATACGTTCTGATTTGGACAACCACGCCTTGGACGCTCCCGGCCAATACAGGTGTGATGGCAAAGCCGGATGCAGAGTATGTCAAAGTGAAAACTGGAGATGATATCCTTATTCTTGCTAAGCAGCTGCTTGATACAGTATTCAAGAAAGTCGGGATTATAGACTACGAGATTCTTGGATTAATGACAGGAAAGCAACTGGAAGGATTGGAGTATGAGCATCCTTTATCCGGCATTTTCACTTTCCAAAAAAAATTGAAAAATGCGCATAGAGTAGTTTTGTCAGACCAGTTTGTCACATTGGAAGAAGGCACTGGTTTGGTCCACACAGCTCCTGGGCACGGTCAAGAAGACTATAAGGTTGGCTTAGAAACAGGATTGCCAGCGGTTTCCCCTGTGAGAATGGATGGGACTTTCGATGATAATTGTGGGAAATATTCTAATGTTTTCGTTAAAGATGCAGACCAAAAAATAATAGAAGAACTGAGAAGCAGGGGTTTGCTCTTTCATGAAGAGAAAATAACTCACGACTATCCATTATGCTGGAGGTGCGATTCCCCATTACTGCTTATTTCCATCCCGCAATGGTTTTTCAAAGTGACCGCAATTAGGGAGAGGCTACTTGAGGAAAACAAAAAGGTGAAATGGGTCCCCGACTGGGCCGGCCAGAGATTCCAGAACTGGTTGGAAAACTTGGGTGACTGGCCAATCTCAAGACAGAGGTACTGGGGGATTCCGCTCCCAATTTGGGTTTGCGAGAAATGCGATAAAATAAAAGTCGTCGATTCGAGGAAGGAACTGCCAAAAATCCCTAAGGATTTCCACAGGCCATACATCGACGAAATATTTTTGAAATGCGAATGCGGAGGAAAGATGAAAAGGGTTCCTGAAGTGCTGGATGTTTGGTTTGATTCTGGAGTAGCTTCCTGGGCATCCTTAGGTTATCCGAACAATAAAACTCTTTTCAAAAAACTTTGGCCAGCCGATTTCATCTTGGAAGGGCCGGACCAAATCCGCGGGTGGTGGAACTCTTTGATCATAACAAGCATGATGACATTTGACAAAGCGCCTTTCAAAAGCGTTCTGTTCCACGGCTTCGTTATGGACGCTCATGGAAAGCAGATGTCTAAAAGCAGGGGGAATGTTGTGACGCCCGAAGAAGTGATAGAGAAATACGGGAGAGATGTCCTCAGATTCTACTATCTTTCAAGTGCGCCTTGGGATGACTACTATTTCAAATGGCAGGATGTGGAAGACATAGCAAAATCATTTTTGGTAATAAGGAACACATTCAATTTTGTCAAGACATATGTGCCAAAATATTCTAAGCCGAAGAAGCTCGAAAAGGAGGACAGGTGGGTTCTTTCAATGCTGAACTCGCTAATCGACAACTGCACGAAAAATAACACGAACCTGCTTGCATACAGATCTGCGCAAGAAATCAAAGACTTCATTTTGAACGACTTCTCTAGATGGTACATCAAAATCATAAGGGACAGGGTTTGGCCAGATTACACCGAGCAGGACAAACAAGCCGCTTTCTACACTTTGCTCGAAATAACTGAAACTTTGAGCAGGCTCCTTGCTCCATTCAATCCATTCCTATCGGAGCAGGTCTATCAGGAGATAGTTAAGCCATTGAAAGGTGGGTTGAAATCTGTCCACATGTGCGACTGGCCAGAGCCAAACAAGAGGCTCGTGGACAAAAAGCTTGAGGAAAGCATGGAGATAGTGAAGAAGATTTTTGAGTCGTGCGCATCGGCGAGGAATCAGGCAAAGATCAAACTGAGGTGGCCTGTGAAGCAAATCTTGGTGTTTACAAAAAATAAAAACGTCGACCTTGCTGTCAAGCAGCTTAATGATGTTCTATCGAGGATGTGCAATTCGAAATCTGTTTCAACAGTAAAGGCCGAACCAAAGGGCGAATTCTCTTTTGCGGACTTCGAATTCGGCAAAGTTTTTGTCGACAGAAAATTGGATAAAAACCTTTTGGAGCAGTCTTTGATAAGAGAGCTTGTGAGGCAGATTCAAGATATGAGAAAGAAGAGCGGTCTCCAAGTGAAAGACAGGATCAGCTTGACTTTGAACTCCAGCGAAGATGTTAATACCACTCTTGAAAAGAATGCTAAGGAACTAATGAAGGAAGTTGGGGCAAGCAAAGTAGCAGTTGGCAAGTTGCAAGGGAAGCATACGGGCTCTTTGGAATTCGACAACAAAAAAATTGAGATAGCTTTTGACAAATTAT
>DATEUU010000063.1:0-6927 GCA_035283025.1 archaeon
GTCACATTTCCATTTTCTTCAGAGACTATTGCAGCAGCGTCCTCTTCCAAACTCACATTGGTTATCTCAATCTTCTTCCCTTTGTATCTCAAAAGCCCATTCATTCCAATTTGGGCAGTCCTCTGAAATCCTGATATCGCTGACCCATCTATCAGAGTCTTCCTCATGATGTGAATTTCATCCGGTATTTTGCAGTTCAGCAGCAAAGCAATCTGAAAAGCAATTTCCAAAGCTTCTCGGTTCAGCTCATGGGGTGGCTCATCGTCTTGCTCAAGAAGGCAAGTTTCATTTTTGAACAGTTGATATGAAAAAGTTCTATTTCTCAAATATTCATACTGGGTGGCGATGTCAATCTCGCCCAACTCACTTGCTACCGGATGCTGCTTTCTTTTTATAATCTGTATCGGATCCTTTTCTTGCAGGGCTGTAGAGCAATTACAAAATAGTTTGTGCTTCGTATCAAGCTGCTGATGAATCTCCAATCCAGCTTTCAATCCGATTCTCTTAAAATTTATTTTTTCTTCGGTCATACCAAAAATCCTCTTACATCAGTCCTCTCAGAAATCTCCCCGACATAATTTTTCAGCATCATCTCTTTCACTTTTTCAAGATTTTTAGTGTGGCCAAGGACCCACATCAATTTCACCAAAGCTGTTTCAGGGAGCCAGTCGCAATAATTTCCAATGGCGCCGATCTCATTCAGCAACCTGCCAGACGTGTAAACGTTCATATCAATCCTACCATAAATTGTCTGAGGGGCAATGACCACCGGTATTCCGGAACCTATAAGATTCTTTATAGCTGGTATCAAGCTCCTCGCCATCTTGTCATTCAGCGGATTTGCAGGAACATGCCCCAGACCAGTTCCAGCCAAAACAACCCCATCATAGAATTTGCTCAAACTTTCTATAAACTCCGGCTTTATCCCAGGATAAGTGAAAATCAAGCAAGCATTCGGATCGATTTTATCATCTATTCTAAGTTTGCTTTTTCCTCTATGGTTGAAGTCCTCCCTCAAGTATTCAATCTTTTTTTCCAGATACCAAACCTTAGCAAAAGGCATAGTATTAACACTTTGAAAAGCGTCCCTTCTGCTCGTGTGCATCTTTCTAACCTTAACTCCAGAATGGACAAAACAATAATCATCCGAAGCAGATCCATGCATGCAAACCGAAACTTCGGCGATATCAGATTTAGCAGCAGTCAAAACCGAGGATATCAAATTCATAGCATTATCAGAGCTGCCCCTGTCACTGCTTCTCTGAGCCCCCACCAAAACAACAGGGACTGGCAAATCCTGCAGCATAAAACTCAGTGCAGCAGAAGTGTAATGCATAGTGTCCGTGCCATGCATCAGGATGATTCCATCCGACCTCTTTTTGATTTCCCTTGCCACTTCTCTCGCAATAATCTGCCAGTGTGATGTGGTCATATCTTCAGAAAACAAATCAAACAGCTTTCTGCCTTGTATATTTGCCAATTCCTTCAGCTCAGGGAATGAAAGCAATAAGTCTCCAGGTGAGAATGCAGGGAATACGGCTCCTGTCGTATACTCTATCCTCGAAGCTATAGTGCCGCCACATCCCAGAATAGAAACATCGGATTTTGACGGGTCTTTTGAAGTTCTAATTCCGGCAGATTTGAAAGCTATCGGTTTCCCCTTTTCCAAAAGCTTGACAACCGTCTTTTTATCGAACTTGATTCCTATATTGTATCCGTTGCCAAGCTTGATTACAAGATTTGAGGTATCTCCCAGCTCAGTCCTGGGCATGAGAATTCCTTCGTATACAGCTCCATCTTTCGAGATTCTTACTCTGTCGCCAATTTTTATTTTTTTACTTCCTAGTAGTGATTGAATTTTTTCAGAATACAAATAATCACAAATAATGTTAAGATGTCTTGCTATTAAGGTTTTCTATATCGGAACGCCGAAAGCCTCTGACAGCTCTTCGACTTTCTTGAATTCCTTTAAAAAATCGTTCCCTTTCTTAGTAGTTTTGTAAAAAACCTGATTTTTTTCATCGGTTTTCTCAACAAACCCAGCTACCTGCAGGGTTTCAAGATATCTTTTCAATCGAAGGTGGGAAAGGTTCGCCCCGTAAAGGATGTGGGTAGGCTTTGCCAGACCTTTTTTATTAATCAGTCTCAATATGTCTATGAAAATGTGGACCTGAGACCTTCTCACAATCATTTCCTAGTCACCCTGATCAGCATCAAAAGCAAGGAACTGAATCCCAAGAGGAGTGATAGATGAGCTATGACATAGACAATCTTGCTGAATGAAGTGAAGAACAAAAGGAAGTGATATCCTGCTATCAGGCCAAACCCAAGAGTTACCAGAAGCGAGTTCTTGTTTCTTTTCATCGCATAGTTGGTCGCATTCCTGAATACGACATAGGAAAGAAGGAAGAAAGAGACAATGTGGAAGTACGGGAATCCTTTATACCAAGCCGGGATTAAAATTGGGACTCCCAAATCTTCTGAAACATACATCAACACAAATAAAACGTATGCCATGAACGAGGACATATAGTATATCCAATAGCCAAAGTCATCTGCGTACAGGATTGTATCAAAGAAGGTGAACTGGTTTTGCTCATAATAATTGAGATAGACATAAGTTGTAGTTATTGCCAAAGCGAGAAGCCCCATGCTGAGGATCGTGAACCCCGAATAAAGGTATAAGTGGTGCTTCTTTGAAGTTATTTTGAAAAGTTTGAATGAGTAGTAGCTAATCAGAAATCCTATTATTGCAGATGCAAAATACATCACTGAATCGAAACCATAAAATCTTACTGGTATTAGTATGGCCATGCTTTCCAATTAAAATTTAATCGGGAATCATTTATTTAAGTCTGAACCAATGGTCTAGACTTCCCATTCACAAATGAGGGCAATATGCCAAACTAATTTCTTATTAACGGAGGTGATGCAACAAAAACTTTCAGGTGTCGTACCTTCTTTTCTTTCTTTTATTTTTCCCTATTTAGTTTTTAGCAATATACCTCTTTTTCTTCGGCGTCAACAGGCCCTATGACTCTTACTTTGTGAGATGTTCCTGTAGCACCACCTGTTGGAGTTGTACAAACACAGGATCCATTAGGCGATATCTGAGCGCAAGGCCCTCCTCCAACTAGTGCCCAAGTACAATTCACTGGCGCACTATCAACCTTAACTAACAAGTCATTAATTGGGAGAGGTTCTCTGTACGGATCCATGTTCTTTACAGTTACATATAAGGTACCTGCATTACCGTCGCAGCTAGCGTCAACCAGAGAAACCATGTGTACTACACCTGGGCAATGTGGCGTCGCGGATGCATAATAGAGCAATGTCAAAACAACGATAAGAAAACTAGACAAAGCAATAGCATATATTTTTGCTATAGTAGTATTAATTTTTCTGAGTTTTCTGTAAAACCAAACAAATGTATGAGAAATAGCATAGATAAAAATCAATGGCAATATCAAGAAAATCATCATTGTAAAAATCGTGGATATAATGTCTAGCATAGAACTCCTCCACTCATGTACACCCAAAAGAAAATGATACAATATATTAATAGCATGAAAAAGACTACTAACTCAGTGAAATCTATTTTAGATTTTAATCCTTTCCAATCCATTAATTATAATTTGATCAATTCAAAATAAAAAACACTATTTTGCAATCATTATCCTGATGACATCATTATTCTTCAGAACATATTCTTTACCAAGTCTTTTCTTAGTTCTTGCATCAACAGCACAGATGAATTTCTCACCAATATCGGTATGGATTTTAAATGCAAGGTCTAAAGCAGTAGAACCTTTTGGCAACAAATGGACATCTGGAAGCACATTTCCCTTCGAATCAGTGACCTTGCTTTCATCTTCCACAGGATAGACTGCTATATAATCAAGCAAATCAAAGACTGACTTGTTCAAGCACTTCTGCACACCAGTGGTTCCATATTTCTCTATAACTTCTCTCTTTATGAAGTCCAAAGCCCTTTTCTGTTCTTCTCCAATATTGCCTTTTATTTCGAATCCATCCATAGGAAAATATTCTACAAGACCTTTTTCATCAGCTTTTTTCAAGGCAATTTCCGCTTCGGCGCTGGTCGGCACGATATTCGGATATTTTTCTTTCAATTTTTCAAAATTTTCCTGCGCTTCCTTCAGATCAATTTTATTTGCAGCTATCATAATCGGCTTGGCAATTCTTCTCAAGACCTTTGCAAAATTCTCTATATCCGAAGTGGAAGCTTTCTCCAAAGCCTGCTCAATGTGCTTTTTGCTGACTTCGAGCCCTGAAAGCTGCTGGGACAATGTCTGAGCAAGGTCTGCCCCCGATGGGCCAGAAACTTTCTTCCCATATTTTTCCATCGCTCTCTTAAGTACGTCGGCAAACCATAGGTCTATCTCCTTCTCAAGGAATTCTATATCTAATTCTGGGTTGTAGCCTTCAGTTTGCTTGCCCTCAGCGTCCCTCAATCCAGAAAAATCTACAACATGCATCAAAACAGAGGCCTGGCGCAAATCATCAAGGAACTGGTTGCCCAAACCACGACCTTCGTGCGCACCAGGCACAAGGCCGGCAACGTCCCAAAGCACGACAGGGACAAATCTCTTCCCATTCTTACACATCCCATATTTTGGATTGCACTTGACATTGAATTCCTTGCATACGCAGTCCACTATCACGTATGCAGTCCCACGGTTTGGCTTGATGGTGCAAAACGGTACGCCAGTTATCTTCACATCCATCAGAGTAGCTGCCTTAAAGGTGCTAGACTTCCCGCTGGAAGGTTTCCCGACGAGCCCTATTTCGAGCATATTTATCAATTATCAATAATTATTTGAAAAACTTATATACAGCGTTTACAAAATTAGATTTAATGAGCATAGCAGAAATCATCGCTAAAAGCCTAGGTGTAGCGCTCGATACCAGGAAGTTTCTGCCTTTCTTCTTTCTATATCTCCTGTTTTTCATAAGTTCATTGATATTTACAAATTCTATGTTTCAGGTCATGCCACCTATAATTCTTGGGACATCTACAGGAACTGAGATTTCAATTCTTATCATTGATATGGTTGCCCTATTCGTGCTGGTAATTCTGCTATTTGGCGCAAACATCTGGTTTTCCGGAGCTTTAGTCTTCGAATTGCACAAAGGGAAAGGTTTCAGAGCAGGATTGAAATATTCGAGGAAATTGTACTGGAAATTTGCCCTTCTAGCTGTGATAGTTCTAATCCTCTTCATGGTAGCTAGCTTTTTTGGAAATCTAGGTTTCATAGTAGATTTCTTGATAGGGTGGGTTCTCATGTTCTCTTTTGTCTCCATTGCCATAAATGGGGATGACGTCCAAAAGGCAATGACAAGAAGCTATGACATCATAAGAAAAAATATTTTTAAAACTATTGTATTTTTCGCGGCGGCACTTTTTGTCACCTTCATAATCTTGCTTATCGGTACCATTTTGGTCGGGATTTCTCTCTATCCCCTGTTTTTCAGTTTGTCCGAAATTGCGCCGCCATCCCTAGATCCGCAGACATTGACAGCCGGAGAAGTCAACAGAATGTTTTCCATGTTACTCCAAAACCATCCCTTGTTTGTGATGGCCTCGGTAATGGCTTCTTTCTTCCTTTCTTTAGCCAACGTCTTCATACTTGCCTCGAAAACATACTATTTTCTAAGTTTTAAAAAGAAGTAGAGTATATAGACTCTATGAATGATTGCTATGATAAGAAGAATCGCTGTAGTTGACAGAGAGCTTTGCAAGTTCAAAAAATGCGGTTATCAATGTTCGAAAGTATGCCCTAAGAATCGAGCAGGGGAAAATTGCATAGTTGAAGATGAAGATGCAGGGTTCCCTGTAGTGAATGAGGGAGTCTGCATAGGTTGCGGTCTCTGCGTTAAAGCCTGCGACCGAGCAGGTTTCAAAGCATTGACAGTTGTGAATTTGCCTCAAATGCTAAATGAGACTTCAATCCACAGGTACGGGCCTTCCGGCTTCTGCCTTTTCAGATTGCCGTTTCCAAAGACCGGGGAATTGGTTGGTTTGATTGGTCCGAATGGCGTGGGAAAAACAACTGCCCTAAGAATCCTTTCAGGCGAGATAAAGCCAAATCTAGGCGAGTTTGGAAAGGAGACTGACTTCTCCCAACTAATAAAAACTTTCAGGGGAACCGAGTTGCAAGCGTATCTGGAGAATTTGAAAGACAAGAAGGTGGTAACTTCCTACAAGCCGCAGAGGGTTGACCAAATTCCAAAAATCTACAAAGGCAAAGTTTCAAAACTCTTGGAAAAGGTGGACGAGAGAAAAATTCTTAACGATTTAATCAAATCCTTTGGTGTCGAGCAGATATTGGAAAATAAAATAAATGAGATCTCTGGCGGTGAACTGCAAAGAATTTCAATCGCAGCTTGCCTTTCCAGGGATGCAGACTTCTACTATATAGACGAACCTACGAGCTTTCTAGACGTTTTCCAGAGGCTGAGCATAGCAAAACTAATTAGAAAATATTGCATTGACAAAGCTTGCATAATAGTTGATCATGATTTGGCCACTCTGGACTTTTTGGCAGACAGGATCCACATCTTCTACGGATTCCCTGGGGCATACGGGATAGTTTCCAAACCTTACGGGGTCAGAGTCGGCATAAACACTTTCCTTAACGGATACATCAAAGAGGACAATGTCAGAATTAGAAGCGAGCCTATAACTTTTTTTGCCGGTGTGATGGACAGGAAATCCTCACCAGAGAGATTGGTCTCATTCAAAAACTTGACGAAAAAATTCGAAAGATTCAAGCTCGAAATCAAGCAGGGCGACATAAGATTGAAAGAGGTCCTTGCAGTCTTGGGGGCGAATGCATTGGGTAAAACAACTTTTGCAAAAATACTGGCAGGCGAGATAAAGCCAGACAAAGGGGAAATCGATTC
>DATEUU010000064.1:0-4449 GCA_035283025.1 archaeon
TGAAAGACTTGGTTATCTGTGACTGTATCCTGAATATCGACCTTGACTCATGTGTCCTTAGATCCAGAAAACGATTATTGAGTTTTGTATCCAGATTTGCAGGAGTAACCTGCCTTGGATCCAATGGAAGCGGGACTTCAGACCTTGACATCACCTCAATTTCAGAAGGGATTATCTCAATTCCAATCTTGGCTATCTTGCTCTTGACGACTTTTCCTTTGACAGATAAGACATCTTCCTGATGGGTCTTTTGCAAAATATCCAAGATTTTTTCCGGAGCCGATTTTTTCAGAACTGTGACTTGAATAATTCCTTCCTTGTCCCTGAGCAAGATGAAGTTTATACCTCCTATCAGTCTTATATCATGAACCCAGCCAGAGATGACTACAGTCTTGTCTATGTGTTTGCCTAATTCATTCGTGTAGCATGTCCTTTCCAATCTCTCACCTAATTTATGTGTACCACAATGAGTAGAAAAAGATCCACATTACGATCCAGAACAAAAGGAATGCAATGATGCTATCTTGAATGAACAACTTCCTCTTCTTTCCAGTAAAAAATTTAAGCATAGCTGAAATCGGCACCAGCAGCATGATTAAAGAAACAGTTATTGCAAACAGCAGTTCTAGGTAGCTGGAAATAAATCCTGCCAATGCCCCCAATATCGTGAACATCAAAATCACTAAACGTTCGATTTTCATTCTTTCCCCTCTTTACATTTTTCTCTTTTCCCAAATATAAAATCCTTAATTCTCCTCTGCAGCGAGTTCTCTTTCAGGACTTGGATGGTCACCCAGGATTTTCTGACATAGGGGGGCAACTCTTTCCTAGTCCTGATCAGGTTCTCAACGAATTGTATTGTCCTCGAATCATGGCTGTATCCAACCCCAAAATCGAAACCTTCCTTCCTTTTAATCTCTTCTATGACCTTGTCCCTTTCAACCTTAGCAATAATCGAAGCCGCACCAACTATCGGATAGGTCTCATCCGCATAATTTTCCACCTTCATATTGGCAGTTTTGTTTGTCAAGTAGTTGATGATAAGCTGCTTGTATTTCTCCGAATTTGCCTCCAAGGAATCTACATAGAATATATCAGCTTCAATCATGTTGATTATCTCAGCCATCTTTATCGCTTCTATCCTGTCAAGATTGATTTTCTGCGCGCGGTAACTGTCTATCTTGCATGCCGGAACTCTTAAAACGACGACGCTTGTGGCCATTTCTTCAATCTTAGGTGCCAGTTCCTCCCTCTTTTTAGGGGACAGTTCTTTCGAGTCTCTAACTCCTATGCTTTTCAGCTTCTTCTCATACTTCTTATCGACAGCAACTCCTGCTATTACCATTGGTCCAATTAGAGCTCCACGCCCCGCTTCGTCAATTCCACAGATTAAGATGTTCTCACCTTTAAATTCTCCAGTGACTTATTCCCATTTTAAATATAATTGCATCTTCTATTAAATCCCATAAAAGATGCAGAGCGGCGGACAGAGAGCAGATTCCGACAATGAAAAGTTCTGGATCCAGGACAAACAGAGAGGAAATAAAGAAAATGATTAAGAAAACGAAATTGTGAAGCGGATAAGATTTGATAACATGTGATCCCCAAACCCTGGTCCAGTACTTGACACCTTTGCTCATTATGAATGGCAGATGATCTGCGTCTATGACAGCAGATGCGATAAATGCCAAAATTATCTGAATCAGATTTAATTGGAAAATTATTGAAATCAGTCCCACAAGAAGCAGGTGAGCCAGTCCATGAAAGAGAAAATAAGAAAAATACTTTTTGTCCATATATAATTGTGGAATTAGAAGAAATAAGAAAGCATCTAGCATCCGGGAAAACTTTGGAAGAAGCCCTAGAAGGGTTTGACTGGAAAGAATTTGAGCAGGCTGTTGAAGAGGTTTTCAGGAGCAACGACTACAGAACTCTAAGGAATTTCAGGTTCAAGACCAAGAGAAGGTACGAGATAGATATAATTGCAATAAGAGGCAGCAGAGTTTTCTGCGTTGACTGCAAGGAATGGGATAGGGGAAGATACAAGAAATCCGGACTAAAGATGGCGGTCTCAAAGCAGGAAGAAAGGTTGAAAGAATTTTTGAAATATGTAAAGGCAAATCCTATTTTGAAATCAAAACTAAAATTGGGAATGAAATTTGAATCTTTTTCACTAATCGTCACACTCTTGCAAGAAGATCTGGCAGAAGAGAATGGCACATTGGTCGTGCCGATTTGGAAGCTGAATAATTTCCTGATTGAATCAGAAAAGTATTTATAGGAAGTTGTGCCTTTCTCTTAAGTCTTTCGAAACTTATATAAGAGGGTTTATAAATGTTATTATTCATATATAGGGAATAAGGTGGTGTGATGACTGATTTCAATATAAGGATTGAAAACATTGTTGCTTCTGCTGCTCTTGGAGTCGAAATCCCTCTTGAGAAGATTGTTTCAAAGCTAGAGGGTATGGAATACGAACCTGAACAATTCCCAGGATTGGTTTACAGGATGGACAAGCCAAAGGCTGCGGCACTTATATTTGGATCAGGAAAAATAGTCTGCACTGGTGCCAGAAGCATCGAAGATGTGCACACTGTTTTTAAGAAAGTAATAGCTGTTGTTGAAAAAGTGGGGAGCAAGGTTCCAAAGGGATTTAAGGTTCAAGTTGAAAACATTGTTGCTTCTGCAAAACTTGATTTTAAACTGAATCTTGATAAAATTGCTTTCAATCTTGAGAGTTCAGAGTATGAACCTGAACAATTCCCAGGATTGGTCTACAGAATGGAAACTCCAAAAGTTGCATTTCTACTGTTCGGTTCAGGAAAAATAGTCTGCACTGGTGGTAGAAGCATCGAAGATGTGAACATAGCAGTGAAAAAAGTATACAACAAGCTAAAACAGATAAAGGCAGCAATTAAGTAACCCTTTCCAATCTTTTTCTGAAAGTTTATAGATATTGGATATAAATAAGAGTTTGGAATAGTAAGGATAATTGTGAAAGAGGAAGAGCTAGTTGAGAATCTTGCAGAATTCTTAAGGGAGTTCTACTATGATGAACTTACCAATGCAACCATCGAAGGAAAAAAATCAGTCCTCATAGATTTTAGCGTTCTTGATGAGTTTGATACCGAAATTTCGGACTATTTTCTTGAAAATCCTGATGAAGTTCTGCAGGCTGCGGAGGAGGCAGTGAGGCAGATTGATTTGCCTGGAGAGCCGAAATTAAAAGTAAGAATTTTCAACTTACCAGAAAGCAGGGAAATAAGGATTAGGAATCTCAGAGCCGAGCACATTGGGAAGTTTATTTCTATAGATGGAATAGTTAAAAGATCAAGCGAGATCAGGCCGGAAGTCTCTGAAACTGTTTTTGAATGCCCTGAATGCGGTGAAAGAATTACAATAATTCAGACAGAAAGAACTATGAAAGCGCCTTTCAGATGTACCAATCCAGGATGCAGAAACATGAAAGGATTCAAGCTCGTTGACCAGAAACTTTACGATGCAAGATGGATTGTAGTTGAAGAACCATACGAAATAACTACTGGTGAAAGACCGTCTATTCTGACAATATATCTCAAGGAAGATTTGACAAGCCCGAAGATGCAGAGCAAGACTGACCCAGGAAATAGAATAAAGGTCGTGGGCATTCTGAAGGAAATGCCAAGAAGGATAAAGGGGACAAGGACAAGACAGATGGAAATCTATTTGGAGGCAAACTCGGTTGAGAGCATAGAAGTTGAATGGGAAGAAGTTGAGATTGACCCTGAAAGTGAAAAGAAGATTCTTGAATTATCAAACGACCCAGAAATCTATAGCAAGCTTGTAAGTTCGATTGCTCCTGCAATATATGGTCTGGAAGAAATAAAAGAAGCGATTGCATTGCAATTGTTTGGGGGAGAAGCACATATTCAAAAGGATAAATCGAGGGTAAGGGGTGATGTACACATCTTGCTAGTTGGTGATCCATCGACGGCAAAAAGTGTTTTAATGAAAGTGGTATCAACATTAATTCCTCGTGCAAGATATGTGTCAGGCAAGGGTGTGACTGGAGCCGGATTAACGGCCAGCGTGATAAAAGACGAAGAATTTATAGGAGGTTGGGTCTTGGAGGCAGGAGCTCTGGTGATGAGCAACCGTAGCATGATAGCTATTGATGAATTTGAAAAGGTAGAAAAAACCGATCAGATAGCGCTGCATGAGGCGATGGAACAACAAACCATTAGTATAGCCAAGGCAAATATTATTGCTACATTGCCTGCCCAAACAGCAATTCTTGGCGGTGGAAATCCTAAGTTTGGAAGGTTTGACCCATATCTTCCAATAAAAGAGCAGTTGGACTTGCCAGAAACAATTTTGTCTCGTTTTGATTTGAAATTTGCTTTAAGGGATATCCCAAATCCTGAAATCGATGCAAAAGTTTCTAGTCATATTTTGAAGGCAAGACATTTC
>DATEUU010000065.1:0-7666 GCA_035283025.1 archaeon
TTCGCCTTTATGACCGCATCCTTTGACTACTATTTCTTTTCCATTGTTTACGTTCTTGCCAACGAATTCTTGGTCGCACACATACAGAACTTTATGCTCTTTCGGCAGTAGTTCATAAGTTCTTGTCGTGTACATCTTTCCACATTTTTCGCAAACAGGAAAATAAGGTAAAGCCCCGATGAACTTTTCTTGCCCTATAGTTTCTTTTACAATTTTTCCGATCTTATCTGAATTTAGAAGCAAGGTCTCGATTTTTTCATTGAAAATACCTTTTTTGTAGTCCTCTGTTGCAGAATGGTGGTTATATTCAATGCCAGTTTTATCTAGAGCGTCTAGCAGGAGCGAGCGTATATGCTCCCCAAAACTGTTGTGACATTTACCAACTGGGTCTGGAATGTTGGAAACTGGCATGCCAATATATTTTTCAAGCCAATCTGGCAGAGTCAAAGGAACTTTCCTCAGGCCGTCCATGTCATCCGAATAGGCAATCAACTCAGACTCAACCCCTCGGTCTTTCAGGGCCAAGGATGCGGCAAAATTCCTCGCAACATCGCCAAAACTGCCTATGTGCGGAAAACCTGAAGCGCCTAAACCTGATTCAGTCCTAAAAATTTTAGTACCCCTTTTCAGTCTTTCCTCTCTTTCGATGATTTTCTTGGCAGTCGTATCTAGCCAAAATTCATATTTCTTTTCCATATTCCTCTATCAATAATAATTGTAACTTAAAATTAAATGCAGCATTTGAAAAAAACCAAGCGGTAGTTGTGCTTAAATAATTTTATTTATTAAATTAAGAGATGGTTAAAAAAATTAAATTCAGGTTTGACCGTAAAAAAATTTCTAATACTCGAAATCATCGCATTCCCTACGATAGAATTCCGGATAGGACTGAACATTTAGAAAGAGGAAAGTCTTACATTGGTAGGGTTTCTGCGTATGGTAGACGTGGAGACCCAATCGTCCGTAATGGTTACAACAATCCCGTCGTGATAATAAATAGAGGTTGTAAAGGGCAAATGCCTGCTATAGGTGAAATTGTTGCTTATGAAGTGACTTATTTGTCCTGCTTAGTCGTTTTTGCACGTCTGATTGAAAGATGAAGATGGGCCCAGTGGGATTCGAACCCACGACCTATCGCTTACTCAGCTGCCATATAAGGCGATTGCCTACTAACACTTTTTAGTGTTTCTAACCAGGCTGAGCTTTGCCCACAACATTAGTTGTTATGAGCCCTTGGGCCCTTATAAATTCTGAAAGCAATTCTATATCTTCTTCCTTAATTATGGTTATATTTTTTAATTTATGTAGCTTTTTTAATGCAATAATGAAATGTTTCGAAGGTACTAATAATTACCTTACCTTTAGCCCCTCAATTGACACATTCTTTTATAAACTTATACCGTTCCAATATTATTTGATTTGAAATGTTTAATAAATATTTCCTGATAAATAGATTGGTAGGTAATCTAATTAAAAAAGAGTTCCAGGTTTTGACTAGCGAGGGCTGCTTCGATATCGCGGCAAAGAAGGATTTCCTCATGCTGATAAAGGCCCTGACAAACGTTGACGGCCTGAACAAGGACCAGGCTATGAGCCTAAGGGCGATATCCTATTTCCTTTCAGCCTACCCATTCGTCGTCTCTGTGAAAACGAACAGAGAGACTCTCAGCAATCAAATTATCTACTCAAGATTCCAGCTCCCTGTCGTAACTCCGAACATGTTTGAAAGTATAATTGAAAAGGAGGAAGTTTCTCTTGTCAGGTCTGCCAAAGGCAAGCATTCAGTGATGATAGATGCTGATGCCTTAAGGGAAAAAAGGGAATCCATGCAGCTGAGCCTGAAAGAATTCTCTGAGATCATTGGCATATCCAAAAAGGCCTTGTATGAGATTGAGAATAAGAGAGTCAACCCCAGCTTTGACACAGTGAATAAGATCGAGTCTGTCATTGAAACTGATTTGAAAGATAATTATGAACTTGAAAAAGCAGTTCCAACCCATCTGAATCCTAAGAGCACGTTCCAAGGTAAAATCTCGAAAGAGTTCAGAAGAATAGGCATCGATAACAGCCCTGTTTGCTCCGCTCCTTTCGAAATCATCGGGAAAGAGAAATTTTCATTGATCACAGGGCTCTCAAAAAGCGAAATAAAAATAAAGAGGGAGGCTTCAGAGGTCAGCAGGCTGTCTTCTATGTTCTCATCGCGGAGCATGTTCGTGACAAAAAAGCTTAAAGAAAAATCCATTGATGGGGTGCCGATTGTCCTGGAGTCTGAACTTTCAGAGATCGACTCTTCGAAAGAGCTGAACAAGCTTCTTGAGGAAAAAGCTTAGGGCCGTATACCCTCATACACATAGATTTATAAATATCCCATCCTTATAATTTTATAAGATTTTTTGGAGGTTTTGAAAATGACAAATGGAAAAGCTATGATTGGTCAGTTAGGCGGTCAACCGGTTCTTATATTGCCTGAAGGGACTTTGAGGGCTGGTGGAAGAGACGCTCAAAGAAATAACATTGCAGCTGCCAAAGCAGTTGCCGACACTGTTAGATCTACTTTGGGCCCTAAGGGAATGGACAAAATGCTCGTCGATTCTATCGGTGATATCGTAATAACCAATGACGGTGTTACAATTTTGGAGGAAATGGAGATCGAGCATCCTGCCGCGAAGATGATGGTTGAGGTTGCCAAGACCCAGAATGAGGAAGTCGGTGACGGCACTACTACATCTGTGATTCTTGCCGGGGAATTATTGAAAATGGCTGAAGAGCTTCTAGAGAAGAACATCCATCCAACTGTCATAACAAAGGGATTCAGGATAGCTAAGGATGAGGCTTTGAAAGTTTTGGGTGAGATTGCAAAAACCGTTTCTCTGGAGAATACCGAGACTTTGAAGAAAATTGCAATAACTTCTATGTCAGGGAAATCGGTTGAAAGAGCATCGCCTGAACTCGCCGACCTTGTGGTCAGGGCAATAAAGATGGTCGCAAGAAAGGAAGATGGGAAGATTGTTGTTGATACGGATGACATCAAAAGAGAGAAGAAGCACGGCGGAAGTTCAGAAGACACGGAGCTGGTTAGCGGAATAGTTATTGACAAGGAAGTCGTCCATTCAGGAATGCCAAAAATGATTAAGGAGGCAAAGATTGCTCTTCTAGACGCTGCTTTGGAGGTTAAGGAAACCGAGACAGATGCGGAGATAAGAATAACCTCGCCTGAGCAGATGCAGTCATTCATAGAGCAAGAACAGAAGATGCTAAGAGGTATGGTAGAAAAGGTTGTTGCCTCGAGTGCAAATGTAGTTTTTTGCCAGAAAGGTATAGACGACATTGCTCAGCATTATTTGGCAAAGAAAGGGATACTAGCATCCAGAAGAGTAAAGCAGTCTGACATGATAGCTTTGGCAAAAGCCACAGGCGGAAGGATTGTCACAAACCTGGATGATTTGACATCTAATGATTTGGGATATGCAAAGCTGGTCGAGGAGAAGAAGATCGCTGGCGAGGCCATGATATTTGTTAGAGACTGCAAGGATCCGAAATCTGTCACAATTCTTGTAAGAGGGAGCACCGAGCACGTGGTAGACGAGGTTGACAGAAGCATAGAGGATGCAATTGGTGCCGTAGCCTCTGCAGTAGAAGTTGGAAAAATTGTGCCAGGGGCAGGGGCTCCGGAAGAAGAAGTCTCTAAAAGACTAAGGAAATTCTCTGAGAAATTCTCTGGAAGAGAGCAGCTAGCTATTAGGGCTTTTGCAGATGCTCTGGAAGTTGTGCCTAGAAGCCTGGCAGAAAACGGCGGGCTAGACCCAATCGACACCTTGACCGAACTGAGAGCGGCTCATGAGCAAGGCAAAACATATTATGGGATTGACATATTCAACGGTAAAATTGTTGACGCAGAGCAGATGGGAGTCATAGAGCCACTTAAGGTTAAGACACAGGCTATCAAATCCGCGGCAGAAGCGGCAGAGATGATTTTGAGAATAGACGATGTGGTATCTGCCAGCAAATTGTCGAGAGGACCTCCTGGCATGCCACCTGGCGGAGAAATGCCAGAAATGTAGACTCTTCCTCGAAATCTCCTTTTTTTGGATAAACAATATATTATTTAAAAACAAAGTATACTTAGGTGAATTAATGGAAAATCAGCATGATGAGTTCGAATTAGTCC
Organism: archaeon; assembly: GCA_035283025.1. Lineage (GTDB taxonomy): Archaea > Aenigmatarchaeota > Aenigmatarchaeia > CG10238-14 > SCSR01 > DATEUU01. The sequence goes on from DATEUU010000065.1 coordinate 4,169, forward strand.
CTATGTCTCCTATAAGAAGATTGGAAAGAAGAATTGATCAAATTGAAACGACAACTGGGGGGGCTGACGCAAAAAGCGTTTTAGCCGAAATGTTTGACATAATCAAAATGAACCAGATGCTTGTTGACGAGCTTGCTAAAGCAAACGATGCTCTAAGGATAGAGCTGTCAAGGCTGCCCGGCAGACTCGAGGAATTAATCGATCGCATGACAGAATTGTTGACATACATAAAAGCTTCTGCAGCAGAAGAATCATCACCATCCGCATCATTCAAGCCATTGGCAGAGAAGTTTGACTTGCTGATAGAAGAGAACAAAAGGGTAGTTGAAAGCAACCAGTCAATGCTACTGGCACTTGAAGATATTGACAAAAAACTGAGAAGATCTACGATGCCCATGAGTCCTCAACCTGTTAGAGTCTTACCACCACCCCAAAGACCAATTCAATAATGATCAACATGAAAGCTCAGTCGGACATAATCTCTTCAGTCATTATAATTATCATAGCAATCTCGCTAGTTTCTACCGCATATATGTGGGGCATGCCTCTCATACAGAAAAGGCAGGATACGGCTTTGAGTGACAGAGTTGGAAAATTCTTCGACCCCAACAATTACAATTCCATCATCAAAAAGATTGAATACATCGCAAAGAATGGCGGGGAAGACACTTTTAATCTAGACGTAGACGGATTGTGGACACTGTTCTCATGCCCCTCCGCTGATGGAATCTCCGAGTGCTCCTGCGATGTTTTAACCACAGGATGCAACACTGAAAACAATTCAGTACAATTCTCTTTTTTCAGCAGGGTGACCAATATTGCGTATGACCAAGGCTGGGTGTCTTTGAGTGCCACCAATACTGGCGGAATCGGTACTGTCGGCATTGACAACACTTTTGTCGTTTGGGCAAAGGCCGTGAAAAGTGGTGAAGGGTTTCAAATCACTTACAAGATTTGGTTCAGGGAGCTCGACGAAAGCCCAACAAAAGGATACAAGATTGACCTGGTAAGCCCAAGCGGCAAGTCGATCTCATCAGGCAAGGCAATCAGGATTTCTAACGAGGGGACGAAATATATATCGGTTGGCAAAGAGTTAATTATTACAAAAATTAAATTATCTTTTATATGAGAAAAGCGCAGTCTCTCATCATACAGTTCGTCATTTTCTTCATGATGGGATTCGTCCTATTTTTAGGAGTAGGGACATTTTTCAAGATGCAGTCAGACATTTTCAGAGACGAGATTGCAAACTCTGCAGTCAACCTGACAGGGAGTTATTTCTCATCTGCTGCGGTAAGCGCTGTTGACTCCTGCAAGCAGTGCGATTACGTTCAATACTCCTTGAAAATCGAAAATTTTACCGCAGACTATGTTCTGGAGGTAAAGCTTGACAATCTGGATGAATTGAGTGTCAGGGCAATACCGGGGGGGGGAAGGTCCGTTTTTGATTTGCACAATTTCAACGAGTCTCTAAACCTGCTTGGGTCCGCTCCATCCGTCAGACCAATAAACTTAACATTCAACAGAACAAAAAATGAATTAAGGGTGGGCTGAAATGGGCATGAAACTTGGCAATTTTGTGAAAAAAGCAGCCGCAGGTTATAAGAGCACGCTTTATCCTAAGCGCCCCAAAAAGCCAAAGCAAGAGCCAGAGCCAAAAATCCAACCGAAGATCGAAGGATTTGAAATACCGATATTCGTCCCTTCAAAAGTTAGGATTGAGAAAATTAAGGAAGAGGAGAGAATCCCTGTAAAGCTCACCTATCCTTTGATACCAAAAAAACCGGCCAAGGGGGAGACTGTATTCGCTTATGCAGACATTTCTTGGGATCCGAAATTGAACAAATATGTTTACAAGCTGATCGAGCCCGAAAAATCTCAAAAGTTGAATGGAATTCTGCTAAAGTTGAGGGAACTCATTGAGCAAAAATTGGATATAGATTTTTCAAAGCTCAAAAGATTCGAGGCTGTTGAATTTCTCCATAAGACAGCCGACGAGCTTCTAGTTAGCCTCAAAATCGAAGTCTCTGAGCAGGAGAGGAAGGTTTTGCATTATTATATAGAAAGAGACTTCGTCGGCCTAGGCAGGATAGAGCCTCTGATGAAAGACTCGGAGATAGAGGACATAAGCTGCGACGGCATTGGGATACCCATGTTCATATTCCACAGGAATCCAAAGTTGGCTTCTGTAATTACAAATATTGATTATGGAGATGCAAACGAGTTGGACTCATTCATAATAAGACTTTCCCAGATGTGTGGAAAATCCATTTCGGTGGCAACCCCGCTGGTTGACGGATCATTGCCTGATGGGAGCAGATTGCAAGCAACATTGGCAACCGACATAGCGAGAAAAGGAAGCAACTTCACTATAAGGAAATTTACTGAACAGCCATTGACTCCAATCCATCTTTTGAATTACAGGACCACTGACTTGCAAATTTTGGCATTTCTGTGGATGCTCGTGGACTTTGGAAAAAGCATCCTGATATCAGGAGGCACTGCTTCTGGAAAGACATCCTTCCTAAATGTTCTTTCACTTTTCATAAAGCCAGAGAAAAAAATTTGCTCAATAGAGGATACGCCAGAGTTAAAGCTCCCCCACCCCCACTGGGTGCCACATGTTGCAAGAGTGCCAATGTCTACCGAAGGTAGCAAGAAAATTGGTGAGATTGACCTGTTCGATTTACTGAGGGAAAGCTTGAGGCAAAGGCCTGACTACATAATAGTAGGTGAGGTAAGAGGCAGGGAGGCTTTCGTACTATTCCAAGAAATGGCTACTGGTCATGCCAGCTTGGCAACTATTCACGCGGAGAACACAGGGAAATTGATTGATAGATTGACCACGCCTCCAATTGATTTGCCAGCCAGTCTTCTAGGTTCTTTGGACTTGGTAGTGTTCTTGCTCATGGTGAGGCACAAAGACAGATACGTGAGAAGAGTTAACGAAATCTTTGAGATAGTAGGGGTGAATGAAAGAACAAAAAACCCAATCACAAACCAGGTGTTCAAATGGGACCCATTCACTGACACGTTTAAGATTTCTGGAAAAAGTTACTTGCTTAAGAAAATTTCAGAGAGCACAGGGTTGACCGAGCAGCAGATGGGAGATGAGCTTGAGAGAAGGATGTTTGTGCTCGACTGGATGAGATACAAAAACATAGGTGACTACAGGGACGTCTTCAACGTCTTCGGCATGTACTATTCCTACCCCGAAAGGGTGATCGCAACTATTAAAGGAGAATCCTGATGGGGAGTTACAATAGGGCGGCCATGGCATTGTTTGGCCAGGTTAGCGATCAAGTCACCCCATATTTCTATGAAATACGTGGCGACCTCAAGAGAGCTGGGATGAGGATATCCCTGCAGGAATATATCGGCTCTGCAATATTCACAAGCTTTCTTATTTTCATCTGCGAAATACTGATTCTCTCGTACATTTTTGGATTTGTTTTCCAAAGTTTTCTATTCGGATTCATCACAGCATTCACTGCCTCG
>DATEUU010000066.1:0-2322 GCA_035283025.1 archaeon
TATTGTAGGCTTGTCCGACACGCCCCTCGCCTTTAAATGGGAGACAAGGTTCAGGAGATCTTCAGAAAAGTAGTTCAGCTTCTCATATTTTTTTTCAGGAAATGATGACTCGAATCTCAAATTGACGAATGCAAAAATTATAATTATTGCTAGGCACAAACCCACGAATACATCAGTCGTGAAGACGAATCCTTTCATCTCCAAATTATTACCTCCACGATTGCTATGCTTTCATTCAATATCCCGACCCTCCTCGCCTTCATCACGTTTTTTGGGTCTGAGGGATATTCACCGAAAGAGAATAATGTGCTGTTCGCCTCATTCGAGACTCTATAGTACAGATAGTAGTCGCCCACACCGGCCAAAGTTAAAGCCTTCCCATATTTTATATCGTTGCCCAGCAGGGTCATCTTAGTCCAGTTGAAGCTGTGATCGTTTGCCATACCCAACTCGATTACGCTGGAATTATCCCAGTATCTTGGCGTACCTTCCTTGAACCAAATCTGCGAAGCTAGGTTCAACCTGTCGATCATATCATTCATGAGCATGGTCTCCTGAATCTGGAGGGATGCATATCCCCAATAGATGTAGATGATTGTGAGCGCGATCAGAAACATAGAGCATGCTACAAGAAAATCCAATGAAAAAATCTGGCCTTTAACTGACATATATGACTCCATCCTTGTTCTCTATCAAATTCCAGCCCTTGTCCACCGTTCCGTTTATGCTTCTTGTGGTTATCTGAGAGCCGACATATCTTTGGTTCCAGCTTATGCTCACCACATAATCATTGACAGAGATGTCGAAGTTAGAAATCCCAGCGAAGCTCTCGCCAACAAGGAATCTTCTTTGGTAGCCAGTGCCAGATTTGACTGCCATATTTATTTCGAATGCAATCTTGTCAGAAAGTCTTTTAGCCTCCTGGTCAATCCCTATTGATATGTTATCTTTTTGTAGCGAGAAGCCGTTTTGGACGTAAAGGATGAATATTAACAACAATATCAAAATTAAAACCATGAATTCTACGCTTACCTGTGCTTTCATTTCACCACGGCAATTTACCAGCTGATGTTCACATAATCCTGATAGGCAACCAGCGTGATAGTATAATATCCTGGGACAGATGGAATCGAGCCATTCAAAGGAGACATGGTGCTATAATAAATGTCTGAGGTGCCTGACGATACTTTCATCTTTAGAAGTATGGCATTATTTTCAAGAGATGTTTGAGAAATTCCTGACGGGAAATAGACCTCTGTGTTCAACTTTGCTGGCGGTCCCTGGGAGTAAACCCAGTCCGCGCTCTCTCCAATTTTTTTAACCGCATTTTTCGCGAGAGACATCCTGGTCTCTTCATTGTAATTCCTCAAAATTTCGCCTGAGTACAGGATCAAAGGCAACAAAACTACGAGCGCTACGGAAACGATGATCAAGTATTCTACGCTTACCTGTGCTTTCATAATTATAATTATTATTATTTTAAAGCATTATTATAAAGCGGGTTCATATTTTAGAATATGAAGGTAAAAGATGCGATGACTAGAAGTGTTATGACTTTTTCCCCCGAAGATTCATTGGATTCTGCCATAGACATTTTTTCTGGAAAAGAAATTTCTGGGGCTCCTGTCGTGAAGAATGGCAAGATTGTAGGCATACTCAGCCAGAGTGATATACTCAAGAGGATTGGCCTGAAAGATTTGATATCTCTGAAAGTCAGCCCAGAAAAAATAAATGATATCAAAGGCCTGAAGATCGGCGATGTGATGAGCAGGACAATCTATTTTGCAAAAGAGGAGGACGACGTCGCTCTTGCAATCAAGATAATGAACGAGAAGGATATCAACAGGCTCCCAGTCGTAGACGAGAAGGGAAGCTTGATCGGTATATTGACAAGGGGGGATGTGCTGAGAGTTTTTGCCAAATCCCTTGGGTCCTGGGTGCTACTAGAGAAAAAAGAGCCTATAATTCTTGAAACTGATATTGACAAACTGCTAAAAATAATAGAGGAGAAAGGTTCGATAACTACTGATGCTCTTGCAGGCCTGCTGAATGTGAGCGAAGAAAAAGTTGAAGAGTGGGGCAGGATTCTTGAAGAGCACCATCTGATAAAATTGGAATATCCTCCGTTCGGCAAGCCCAAACTCAAGGTGGTCAAATGACAAGATTCATAGGAATAATTTCAGGCAAGGGTGGAGTTGGAAAGACAACATTAGTTGCCAATCTTGCCCTTTCTCTCAAGGAATTTGGAGAGAGGGTAGCAGCGATAGACTGCAATATCACCACGCCTCATCTCAGTTTTTATCTGGGGGCCTACAGCTATCA
>DATEUU010000067.1:0-2161 GCA_035283025.1 archaeon
TGCATCTGGGTAGGAAAATGACTGATGCTATTTTACCAGGATAGTCTATGAGAGACGTGGGCAGATAGCCCTTTACTTTAATTCCTTCCATCTAGTCACTCTGTCTTTTCAAATAGTCCCATGCATATAATAGTGCTTTCGCGCCTTCACCGGCTGCAACCACTATTTGCTTTTTTGGTATGTCTGTAACATCGCCGGCTGCGAATATCCCTTGCACGCTAGTCATGTTACCTCTGTCGACGACAATTTCACCAAACTCGTTCAATTTTACCAAACCTTCGATGAAATCCGTGTTTGGTATTTGCCCTGTCTCAATGAACACACCCTGCACATCCAGCACCTCTTCCTTGCCGCTTTGCTCTATCTTTATGCCATCAACAGTCTTATCTCCAGTTATCTCTAGTATTTTTGTCTTGGTAAAAATTTTTACTTTATCATTTTTTTGTATTCTTTCTACCAGTAGGGGATCTCCGTTAAGTTCTGGCAGGACCTCTATGAGGTAGATTCTGTTCGCATAACTATCTAGATGGAGCACTGCATCCAAGCCAGAGTTTCCTCCGCCGACAACAGCGACATCCTTGTCCTTGAAATAAGGAGAATCACAGACAGCGCAATAAGCTACACCGCTTCCCAAGAATTTTTCTTCCCCCTGAACGTTTAAACGCTTAGGATTCTTGCCAGAAGTTATTATTATCGTCTTTGCCTCATAACTGCCCTTATCCGTAGCAATCCTGAATCCCTTTTCAAGTTTTTCTATGCTCTTTACGGCCTCATCATCTTTCAATTTTACATCATATTCTTTCAATTGCCTTCTAAACTGTTTCATCAGTTTGATGCCGCTCATTTTCCTGACGCCGGGATAATTTTCTACGCAAAAACTCCAGCTCCCCTGGCCGCCAACATCCCTAGATATTACAAGAAAATTCATTTTTTTCCTTGCAGCATATATCGCTGCAGACATCCCAGCAGGACCAGCACCAATAATTAATAGGTCAAACATTTCCCTCAGCAAGAAACTTTATCTCTTTTATGGTTGGTACGCTGCCCTTCCATATTTTCAATTCTTTGTTATTACTGTCCACGACGACGACTGACGGAGTGTCCATGACACCGAACATCATTGCCTCAGCCAAACCATCGACAGTTTTGATGTCATGGTATTCTGTCTTAATTCCTTCGTCATCTATCTCCTTCTTTATTTTTTTTGCAGTGCCGCATTTAGGGCAATCTGCCATGGAAAATATTTTGACTATCATTTAGATTCCTCCGAAATTTTGTAGTTTCCCTTCTGCCTGTCCTCAAATTCTGTTTTTTTGCCTGGATTCCAGTTGTTTATTGTTGAATAGTAGCCAACAACTCTGCTTATTCCAACAACTTTTTCGCTACCGCAATGTTTGCATTTAGGAGCTTCCATTAATTTCACCTCCATCTGTTGCAACAGGGACAGCAATTGCTCTCCCGTATCCCCTACTCATATTATGACAATCATAACAAAATGTGAATTCGGGGGAGATAACAAGTTGAGCGCTTTGAGTGTTCTCCCACGTTCTTCTGATCAGACTAAGGACGCTTCCAGGATCAGGCTTCTGCTCGCCAAGGAACACATGCGTTATTGCACCAGATTCTATTATTGGGTTGAACTTCGCCTGTCCTTCGATTCTTTCCAAAATATCTATAGGAGCATCCGGTGCAAAGTGGATGCTGTTTGTATAATAAATTTCTCCCGTCTTCTTGTTCCCTCTGACAAAATCTAAACTTTCAGGATATCTTTGGATGTCAATCCTTGCCAACCTCATCGAAGAGCTTTCAGCAGGGCTCTCTTCCAAGCAGAACTTCAGATTATGCATTTTCTCCATTTCTTTAGCTTTAAAATACATGGCAGAAATTATCTTCAACCCAACCTTATAGGCCTCTTCATCTTCGTGCAGTTCTTTTCCAGTTATGTATTTCACGCATTCATTCAGGCCTATCATCCCGATGATATAGGTTGCCTTCTCCAGGTCTATGTAGGGCTTTCCGTCAGGGGATTTCATACCAACTTGCCACATCGGGCTTCCAGGGACCATTATGCTTTCAATGAATTTTTTCTTCTGCAGGTGCGCCTTTACAGCCGTTTCCACATTTTTTTCGACTTCACTGATAACCTTTCCCACATTTCCAT
>DATEUU010000068.1:0-3259 GCA_035283025.1 archaeon
AGGCATAGTTCAATTATTGCATAAGAGGTATTAAAAAGTCTAGAACTATTTATCCTTTAAAATCATCATGTTATATTATTGCATTGAAATGCTTTATTGTAATTGCTAAGCACATTTTATGCCGAACAGTATTGCAACAGCGCCTATTATTTTGTCTTCTTGCAAAATCGGGGTGCTCGTATATTCTATGGGAAAATTTGTACCATCTTTTCTCCAAAAAACTTCGTCAGCCCTTTGGTAGACAAACCCATCTCTGAAGGCTGCATATATTGGGCACTCTTCCATAGGATAGGCAGTACCATCTGGTTTTGAGTAGTGCCATATTGCATGACTGAGTCGACCAATAAGTTCCTGATCTTCATACCCCAGCATCCTTGCTGCAGCAGGATTTACGAAGGTATGTCTGCCTTCCAAATCGAGTCCAAGTATGCCCTCACCGGCCGACTGTAAAATTAATTCATATTGACGCCTGAAATATGCAAGCTCCTGCTCCATTCGTTTGTGTTCCAGCAGTGCCTCTGTGGTTTCCTTGAGATCGTTGATATTACTCAGCGCCTTCTCCCGACATTTAGATTTGGAAACCTGGGTCTGTAACTTTTTAATTTCTTTACGCAGTTCTATCAATTCATCCATAAGTTGCTTTTTTGTCTTATTTCCATTCTTCATTTTGAAACGCTTTTCTTATCGCCTTTCCCCCTTAAAATTTCATTTATTTCTCAATTCTCTAAAGTCTTTCATTTATCTACTGCTTTGGAAGTATAAAATAAAATGTTGCCCCTTCATTGACCTTTCCCTCAGCCCATATCTTTCCACCATGTCGGTTAATGATACGTTGCACTATGGAGAGCCCTATGCCTGTTCCTTCAAATTCTTCTCCGCTGTGCAGTCTCTGAAAAGTACCAAACAATTTATTTGCATACTTCATATCAAATCCTACGCCGTTGTCTTTTATATAATAGACTTTTTCTTCTCCTACATCTTCGCTTCCAATCTCAATAATTGCATTCTCTCTCTGTTTCGTGAATTTCACGGCATTGTATAAGAGATTTAAAAGGACCAGTCGAATCATTCCAGCATCGCAGTACGCAAGGGGAAGGGGTTTGACGCTAAATTGCAGATTTCTCTCGGGCGTCGTCATTTTGATTTCATCAAGCACTGAAGCAATGGTTGTATTCATTTCTACAACCGACAACTCAATATCTTTGCGCCCTATTCGCGAGAGCGCAAGAAGGTCGTCAATGAGTTCTGCCATTTTCTGTGCGCTGTTTCGAATGACATTCAGAAGGCGTTTCCCTTCTTCATCAAGTTTGTCTGAATCGTTCAATAGCATACTGGAAAAACCATTAATCGCCCTCACCGGTACCCGCAAGTCATGGGACACAGAATAGCTGAAGGACTCAAGCTCTTTGTTAGCGGCTTCAAGCTGTGCTGTGCGTTGAAGTACACGCTGTTCAAGTTCTTCATTGAGTTTGCGGATTTCTTCCTCTGCCTGCTTGCGCTCGGTTATGTCTGTATCTGCACCTCGATATCCAAGAAGGTTTCCTTTATCATCTAAAATTGGTACTCCACTTGTCTCAAGAAAGACAATATTACCTTCCTTATGAATATTTGAATTAATAAAATTTTTAAAGGCTCCTTTTCTATGAAAGACCTCAAAGGCTGTTTTCTTTAGTTCCATCCTTACATCTGGTGTCAAAAGATCATAAAAATGCTTCTTTCCAATAATTTCTTCTGGGGTAAAACCGAGTATTTTTTCCACGGCATGGCTTACATAGGTGTATAAACCATTGGCATCGACTTCCCAGATCCATTCACCTGAATTTTCGGCTACTTGCTTAAAACGTTCCTCTGCTTTTTTCCTCTCGGTTATTTCTGCGGATACACTTTCTATCATATGGTTTGTTATTCTTCCCAAGGCTTTCAATAGATCGTCTTGAGAGCTCTCAGAGATTCGGGCACTGAGTTCACCTTTTGAAACCCTGTTCAATACGTCGAAATGTTCAGCAAGACCGATGGCAAATTCATGAGACTGATCCACAATAGCCTCGATTTCTTCTGCTGTCTTATTAACGGTCTGTTTTAACTTTGCAATCAGTTCATTCTTAGAAACTTCTGATATCCTTGATCGAGGGTCGCCTGATGCAACTTTATTTAACCCCTCAAAGGCATCGGATAACCCAAGTGCCAATTCCATATTAATGTCTTCCACCTCCTTACCTCGTTCCTGAAAATCGGAAACTTTTTTCAGATACCAATGAGTCAACAACCCTACTACCAACAGGAAGGCCATTAGGCGTAGTAGGTGCCACCACCACCAATGAGGGCACCATACACGTGAGTACGGAAACACCAATGAAGACAATCCAAATAACAACGACATACAAGAAATAAGGTAAATCTCTGTCTTATCAGAATGCCTGAAATCGATCACGAGACGTCCTGCCGCAGTTAAGAAGCAAACACCCGCAAGTTGGTTGATTGCTATAGCAGTAACGGTGAATTTACCATCCTCAACCAGCAGCGGCAATGTTTCCCTAAAGAGCAATGTCCAAATCCCAAACAATACAGAACCTGCAGCAACAAAAAAGGGAAGCCATTTTTTCCAACCTGCAATTCTGACAACTACAGAGCGTGGTAGCCAGACCAAAGCAAACCAAAAACCGCCTGATAAGGCGGCTATACTGCGAAATAGAACAAACCCTTTTCCCGGTACTGTAACTGCATGGAAGCCATCAAATAAGCCCATTGTGAGAAATCCCATTGCGAACAGAAAGTATTTCTCGTTGTATTTCTCATCTTTCTCCCGGAATAGAAACCACGCAATAACTATGCTGGCAAACGCTCCCATTGCCTCTATAGTAGAGTGCAGGGGTTCATTGAACAGTTTTCCTTCCCATAAAGTATGCGGTAGTACTAATATGGGTAAAAGCGAACCAATGGTTATCGCTGTTGGTACTACATACAATAGTAGTGAACGTTTGACTTTCATCTTATTTCCATTCTTCATTTCTGAAACGCTTTCCTTATCGCCTTTTCCTTTTAAAACTTTTTCGCCCTGCTCTCCCATTTCCCTCGAAACGTGATCCAGAAAGAGAGAAAGATGAGTTTCATGTCAAAGAGGAATGAATAGTTTTTGATATAAAAGAGGTCATATCGGAATTTCTTTCTCCTCAAGGTATCGGTAGGCAGATATATCTGTGCCACTCCGGTCAGGCCGGGTCTGGCGGTGAGCCTCTTCCTGTACCCAGGGACATCTTCG
>DATEUU010000069.1:0-5065 GCA_035283025.1 archaeon
TCTTCTTATAATTGCATCAACATCTTTCCCAAGCTTGCCCAGCCTTCCTCCAGGGCCTTTTGCTTTGACTATGATTACATCCTTCCCCCTGATCTTCCTTCTCGCCACCACCGTTTCATCGTCCACGTCTTTTACTTTTGCATCGCCCACCATCTTTGCTGCTGCAAGGCATCCGATGCCATCCCCGACAGGCCACCCGTTTGTGAATGCTTCGGTCCCATTCAGCATGGCTTTGGCCAGTTTCTCGACAAGGGGTAGGTTTGCCTGCAGAATAAAAGCATATTGGAGCACTTTTGTCTTCTTTGTCAGCTCAAGATAGTGCCTTAATATTTTGGCAATCTGGTTCAGAGTTATCATTCCTGAGAGCCCCATCACAAGATCTGCTTTTTCTTCATCGTTCAGATCTGGGGCTATTTCACCTGTGAACTGCTTGAACCTGTCCATCTCCAGGTTGACTATGTGCTCTATCTTTTTCACTATCCCGAATGGGTCCAGATTCACAGGCTCGATGACGAAGAACTCCATGAATCGGCCGACCTTTTCATTCAATTCCTTAGAAGGCGCTTTGGTTATCTTTTTCAAAACAAACTTTTTGCCTTTGACCGCCAACTCCTCAAGCTCCCGAACAGCGCTCTCAGACTTCCAGATTATCTGCATTACCACAAAGCTCTGCTGGAAGAAGGAGAATATTATAATGAAAAGTAGCCAAATGATTGTGACTATGTCCTGCGTGCTGCCAAACTGCAAATTTAAAATACCACCCAAAAGCTCCACCCTTAAAAAGGTATGTTACATAAATATATTCTTAGAACTTATAAATATGTTTAGTGGGAAGATGAAGTGGAAGGTCATTCTTGCTGTTATTGTCATTCTGGGGATAGCCGGCTTGCTACTTGCCACAGATGTGGGCCAAAATTATGCCGATTTTCTCAGGAAAAGCGTTGGGAACTTCATTTCAGTTATAATTAGGAGACAGTCCTCAGGTCCTATGTTTGGGATTGAGCTGACAGCGAACAAGGATTCGCTCTACGGCCAAACTTACAATATGGCCAATTCAACATTCGAGGGTTCAGGGTTCTACCAGAAGATAAAAGTCGGGGATTCTGATGTCACCATAAAGTCTGGGGACGATGTTGATGTTTTAATCGGCAATTTCAACGGCGTGTTTGAATATACCGTAGACGGCATGGTGAAGATAGCAGGCTCATCTAATCATATAGAGATCAATGATTTGGCTTATTCGTCAGCAAAAGCCAACAAGTTCCAGCTGGAGATGGTTCCTTTCACCTTCACACTGTCGAATGTGGTCCAGGACAAGATCACGCTGAAGATGGCATACGGCGAGGTTAAGACCGACAGAGGGCAGGCTCCATTGGAAGGCAGCAAGCTGGATGTCAACTTTTTCGTCGGAGACTTGAGGCTGGATAGCGATGGAAATGTTAATTTATTAGGGATTACAAATTCAGTAATTGGAGACAAATTCAGTTTTACGTGATAAAATGGAAAAAAGAAGATACAAGGAAGAATATGGGGGAGACAGAAGCGTTGCACTTTTCGTAGACGGCCCAAACATGCTCAGGAAGGAGTTCATGGTGGACCTCAGGGAATTGAGGAAGAGAATCCAGAGATATGGGAGGCTGACAATTGCGAAAGTTTTCTTGAACCAGTTTGCCCCTGAGAAATTGATCGAGGCTATCATAAACGAGGGGTTCGAGTCTATCATGGTTTTGGCTGAGAAGGAAGAAGACCAGACAGATGTGGACGTCAGCCTGGCAGTATCCGTCATCGAGGCTGTCCTTTCAAAGGAAGTGGACATAATTGCGATAGCCACAAGGGATGCAGATTTCCTGCCTGTGGTCCAGAAGGCCAAGGAATATGGAAAACTTGTCATTGTGATGGGAGCTGATCCCGGATTTTCGGCTAGCTTGAGGAATGCAGCGGACTATGTGGAAAATCTGTAACATAAGAAATCAGTATTCGGCAGCGATGTGACTTCTCCTTAGCAAGATGTTAAACCAAGAAGAGTTTATTCTGCATATGCCTATAAAATAGATATATGAACCAGATTATCCAGAAGATCAGAGCGGAATTAAAAAGCAATGTGGACGAGCCAACCAAAAAAAGCTTCCAGAGATTCTTCAAGGAAGAAGTCAGATATTACGGTGTTAAGACAGGAGTGGTTGGGAAGATAGCCAGCAAGCATTGGAAGGATATCGAGAGGCTTGGCAAAAAAGAAATTTTTAGAATATTCGAAGAGCTATACAAATCCGATTATACCGAAGAGGCTTTTGTCGTCGCTTTTCTGGCCCCAAAGATGGTGGATGAATTCGAGCCTGGCGACATCAAGATATTCAAAAGATGGATTGAGAAATATATCAATAACTGGGCAAAGTGTGACGGCTTTTGCAATCACACGGTGGGAGACTTTATCGAAAAATATCCTGGAAGCATAAGAGAGCTGAAAGACTGGGTCAAATCAAAGAATCGATGGCTGAAAAGAGCGGCGGCTGTGTCATTGATAGTTCCAGCCAAACGAGGAAAATTCTTGAAAGATGTTTTTGAGATAGCCGACAGATTACTGATGGACAAGGATGACATGGTGCAAAAAGGCTACGGTTGGTTATTGAAGGAAGCGAGCAGGCTGCATCAGAAAGAGGTATTCGATTATGTGATGAAAAACAAAAAGGCTATGCCGCGCACTGCCTTGAGATATGCCATCGAGATGATGCCAGCCAATCTCAAATCAAAGGCGATGAAAGCAGATAATAAATAGGACTGAATATTAATTATGGACTTCATCACTGCGGCAATACTCGGAATTGTGGAGGGCATTACGGAATTCCTTCCAATCTCTTCTACCGGTCATATGATCCTTGCATCGCAACTTCTCAATATCCAGCAGACAGATTTCGTCAAAACTTTCGAGATAGCAGTCCAGCTCGGGGCCATTCTTTCAGTTGTGGTGCTATATTGGAAATCGTTTTTTCTTAACATGAAAATCTTGAAGAGGCTGGCCGTCGCTTTCATTCCAACCGGGGTGATCGGGTTCGTCCTTTACAGAATCTTCAAGCAATTCCTTCTCGGCAATACAGCAATAGTTCTGGCTTCTTTGCTTTTTGGAGGTGTCTTCATAATATTGTTCGAAAAGTTCTATCCAAAGAAGGAGAAGATTGAAAAAATGGAAAAAATACCGTACAGACATTGCTTGGTTATTGGCATTTTCCAATCGATCTCAATCATACCAGGGGTGTCCAGAGCAGCCCCGGCAATACTTGGCGGACTGGCGTTGGGCCTAAAGAAGAGGGCGATTGTGGAATTCTCCTTCCTTCTTGCAGTCCCGACATTCCTTGCCGCAGCAGGCTACGATTTGATTCAGTCTGCAGGAGGATTCTCGCTTGGGCAGCTTGATCTCCTTGCCGTCGGCTTCGTAACTGCATTTGCTGTTGCCATCTTGGCCATCAAGACTTTCCTAAATTACATAAAGAAAAACAATTTCACAATATTCGGAATTTATCGCATAATCATTGCATTGCTCTTCTTTGCTTTTGTTTTAGGGCTTGGATTCTGAAAGATATTAATCAGAGATAAGCGAAAGGTATTATTATGCCGATCAAAAACTATGCTAAGAAAGTTCCAGGAAAGAAAAAGAACGAAATACTCTTGTTCACTCTCAGCACCTGCGTTTGGTGCAAGAAAGCAAAGAAACTGCTCAACGATATTGGTTTAGAATACAGCTATATAGACGTTGACCTTTTGGACGATGATGTGAGAGACGAGGTAGTGAAAGAGTTTGTTCATTGGAACCCTGACGAGTCGTTTCCCACAATTGTCATAAACAACAAAAAATGCATCAAAGGCTACCAGGAAGATGAGCTAAAGGAACTGGGAGAATGAATAAGATAGAAGTGAGCGATTCAGAGGTCAAAGAGATACAAAAAAAGTTTGACAAAGAGGCTGAAGAATTCGGCTACCACCTAAATCCTGACAAAGAGTTTACAAAAGAGCTTATAAGAAGCATTTTGATCAATCAAAAAAGGTATGGGTATTGGTCATGTCCATGCAGGCTCGCCTCAGGCATAAAAAAGGAGGATCTCGACATAATCTGCCCTTGCGATTACAGGGATCCTGATCTGAGCCAGTTCGGTTCTTGCTTCTGCGGATTGTATGTTTCAGGCGAAGTCGTTCAAGGTAAGAAGAAGGCCGGCTCGATACCTGAAAGAAGGCCAAAAAAGGAGGAGAGGGAGGAGATGGAAGAAGAAAAACTGTCTGGAATGAAATCAGGCCTTAAGATGCCGGTATGGCGTTGCAAGGTGTGCGGATATCTCTGTGCAAGAGAGGAGCCGCCAGAAGTCTGCCCGATATGCAAGGTTAGCAAGGAAAGATTTGAAAGATTTATGTAAGTTGGAGAAGCCTTAATTTCAAGGATTATGTAATAAAGATGAAAAGGAGATTATAGAAAGCAATATTAATTCTTTAAGTTTCAATAATATTATATCTATAAAAGGAATGAGGTGGTTATTTGACAATAGTTGACGACATTCTCAAAGTATTCAGGAGACGTGGGGACGAGGTAATGGAAGTCCCTGAAGACGTAGAAGAGCAGAAACAGGTGACAGTGAGGATAGAGACTCTGAGGGATTTTGTCGATACAGAGAGAGTAGCAAGGCTTTTGAAGGAAGGCAATATAGTATTTCTAAAAGTTGGAGAATTGCAGAGGCATGACTTGGGAGAATTCCAGAATTCGGTTCAGAAACTGAAGAGATTCAGCAACCAATTCGGCTGGGACATAGTCGGAATGGAAGAAGGATACTTGGTATTGACGCCGAACTTCGCTAAGATAGAAAGGCCGCAGTAATTTCTTTGGCGGTCATCTTTTACTTGAAAAGCTTTAGCTGGAAGTTTAAAGCAAACAATATTTCATATAGAATTTAAATTATGTATATATGAGAAAGTTCATTTTCATCATCCTTATCTTTTTTTTAGTCATCTCATTTGCCAAGATAGCTTATTCTGCAAATTACATCTTCTCTGGGAAATTGACAGACAGCCTCAACAGTCCTTTGCA